>JBGUKU010000072.1:0-65908 GCA_045114615.1 Anaerovoracaceae bacterium | reverse complement strand
CACATCCGCCAAGATGCTTCTTAATCTTACCGAGAGGTTTCTTTTGATTCAATCGGTGCCTCTATTTAGATGTTACAGGAATGCTTTTATTGCTGCCTTTTCATTTATTACTGTTGCTTTATCGCCTGTCTTTTCGCCTTTTAAAAAAAGTTCTCTGATATTCATTTGTCTGCCTCCGGATCTGTACTCCCCGTCTTATTAGAGCCGGTTCTCCTATACTCTTTACCTTGCAAGCAAATAATAACGTTTTAGGGAAAATGAATGGTCGCCCACCATGCGACAAAAAAGATAACAGCGGAAATAATATGCAAATAAAAATGGGCCATTTCCGTGAGAAGTTACGTTTTTGGCCCACATAATCGTTATTTTCAATTGTTAAATGCTTCAGCTGCGGCCACAGCAGTTTTTGTACTTTTTGCCGCTTCCGCACGGGCATGGATCGTTCCTGCCGATCTTCACACGCCTTATCTGAGTTCCGCCCTTTGCGGAAGCACTGCCGGCTCCGCCGTTTTTCAGAGACATTATCGCTACCATTTCATAATAGTCGTGACCGCGGTTGTCTCTGATGCGGCAGTCCCTGCTCATTTCAATGTAGAGCTCCGTGAATCTGAAGCGATCCTCATCAGACTCAAATTCAAAAGCGCTATCCGCCTCGTCCTCCGAACCGGATCTGCCATGAATAAACGCCTCAACTGCATCGTTCACGCGCATGTGATTGTTTACGGTCTCGTAGAGTTCGTGTACTTTCAATGCCGCAATGTCAGAGTCGCAGCCAAAGGTCTCCTCTATAAACTCCCTGATTTTCTGATGTGACTCCCGGCTTATGAGGCTCCCCTGCTCGTATAGCTCCTCGACTTCCTCCACAGTAGGTATATAGAATGAAAGATCGCCCTGCACCTGCTCCTCGAGATACTTGTAGTAGTCGTCCTTTTCAAAGCCGTTCAGTACCAGCTTGCCGTCCCTTTCGGTGAACCACTGATAGTACAACGGCGTCGAATCGAAAAGTTCCATTACTTCGACAATGTCTGCGCGCGGATATCTGAGAGCAAACAGCTCCCTGAGCACGTCATATGTCATGACTCCGTAAAGATATTTGCCCGCCTCAATGCACTTGTACATCCAGTTGCGCTTGCGCCATTTCAGTATGAGTTCATCAGAACGGATTTCTTCGAATGCCGTCCGGACTTCCCCGGGCATGATCACTTTGTCACCCGGCTCACATATCACCAGACCTTCCCGCTCAAGAAGCTGCGCGAGTACCTTGTCAGTCCCTACAGTAAGGATCACCCCTGCCGGTTTATCGAGTAGAAAGCGGAACATCGCCATCTCGCTTTCGCCCAAAGAAGTTATCCTTTCTTCGAAATTCGCATAGTTGTTTGATTTGTTTTCTTCCAATTCTGTTCTCCGTTTCAGACTTAGGCTGGTCAGGACAGGCGCAGTTTTCTCTTCAGAAAGATGTCCTTATTGACCCCTTTCAGTCGCATAATTATACTACGCAGGTATTATACACCGTTATGGCCATATTGCGCATTGTGATATGTGCAAAGTTAACAGGCTCATGTTATAATTTTGTTGTTATCAGTGCTTTTGAATGCGGCAAAAATGATCACCGCCGGAGTTATATATGTTATAAACGGGAGTACTCAAATGAGAAAAAGACATTATCTTAAAGCCGCATTCGTAGGCGGACAATTGATCACCGGAAGGCATAAGGCAGCGATACAGGATTCGCTGGTAATGATCGACAACGGTGGCATCATCTATGCCGGGGAGCAGAATTACGACATGGCTCCTAGCCTTGAAGGCTATGAAGTCATTGATGCTACAGGCAAAACCATCATGCCGGGTCTGATAGACTCACATCTTCACTTCAGCGGAAATCTCAACGATAACGATTCTGACTGGGTGAGAGAGCCACTTCTTCAGAAACAGGTAATGGCTGTGCAGCAGGCGCACGAGTGCCTTGAGAACGGTCTTACTACAGTAGGAGAAATCTCCAGGTTCGGAATACCTATCAGAGACATGGTCAACACCGGGCAGATGCAGGGTCCTAGGATCATAGCCACCGGAAGAGGATTCTGCGCAACTGCATCGCACGGAGATTCGCACAACTGCTCCATAGAGGAGGTGGCAGCAGGCCATCCGTGGGCAGAGGCTGTGGACGGACCATGGGAGCTCCGTCAGGCAGTAAGACGCAGGCTCAGAGAGTGTCCTGACGCTATCAAGATCTGGGCTACAGGCGGCGGCATTTACAGATGGGATACATCCCGCGACCACCACTACACATTCGAGGAGATCAGGGCGGTCGTCGAAGAATCGGCTATGAGAGGCATCCCGGTCTGGTCGCACACTTACGGTTCAACAACACCTTCAGTAGACGCAGGCGCGGACTTTATCATCCATGGATTTGAGATCAATGAGTCCGACATGGAGAAGATGTATAAAAAAGGCATCTACTTCTGCCCTACGATCAACTTCCTGCCTGCATGGCTCTCCACCTATCCACCGCAGTATATACCTGGAGTTCATGACAAATACGAGGGCGAAACGCTCATTGACAAGGAGCTCGCACGACTCTACGATAACGTCAACAAGGCTTACAAGATGGGAGTTATAATCACTGTGGGATCAGACAGCTTCAACTCCGATTCGACACCTTACGGCATCACAGCCATCGGTGAGATACACAGATTTGTCGATTCATGCGGAATGAGTGAGATGGATGCGATCATAGCCGGAACAGCCAACGGAGCCCGTGCTCTGGGCTGCTACCACATTACCGGTTCCATCACAAGAGGCAAAAATGCCGACATGCTGGTCATTAACGGGGATCCACTGAAGAGCATTTATGATATCAACGTCGACAACATGGATATGATCATCAAGGACGGCGAGGAAGTGCTTCGCTACAAAAGCAAATAGAATGCGGGAGGCAGCGATATGAGCAAAAAAATGAACGAGAACATCAACGACTATATAGACGAGCATATAGAAGAGATCAGGAACAATCTGGCACAGTACCTCACAGTACAGTACGATTATCCTCCAAACGGAGAAGGTTCCGTTGGCTATAAAGGATACAATCTTTACAGATTCAAGGTCGAGGATGCTGAGCGTATCCACGAGGCTGTGCGGAAAAGAGCGGAGTCCTACAGTCACTCCTACAATTATCAGGTGCTGGCTCAGGAGATAATCACTGATCTTCTGGATGACGGACTCATCACCTATGGAGGTTATGGTTACAAAAAACAACAGAAAGAAACCCACAGCATCTGAGCATATGTAACATAAAAGGCAGCAACTGCTGCCTTTTGTATTGCGTAATAAATGCAGTTCGCCTGCGCCTCACTCCCGCTGGCCGAGTATCGTGGCTCCGAATATGATAATGGCTCCTGCTATCTCCCTCAAACTCATCATCTCGTGCAGGAAGAGTGCGCCAAAAATCATTGCGAATACCGCTTCGAGGCTCATGATGAGTGCGGCAGTCGAAGAATCAGTATATTTCTGGCCGATGATCTGCAAAGTATATCCTCCTGCTGTCGGCACGAATGTCTGATAAAGAAGTATCGGCACTCCCGCAAATACAGCAGCGAAAGTCGGTCCTTCTGCGATAACGGCAATCACCAGTCCTGCCAGTCCGCAGAAGAAGAACTGAGCCTGGGATATGAGTATTGCGTTATCTTTGTCGACAAAACAATTTACAGCAACTATCTGAGCAGCGAATCCGGCTGCGCTTACAAGAGTCAGCCAGTCTCCCTGAGTCGCTCCTCCAAGGCCTCCCTTTAGACTCATTACCGCAAAGCCTATCATAGCAAGTGCTATGCAGAACACAGTACGCCTTCTGACCTTACTGCCCACAATAACGCTGAAGAGCGGCGTAAACACTATATATATAGAAGAAATGAATCCGGATTTACCCGCGGTTACGGTCAGCAGACCTATCTGCTGGGTCGCCGTTCCGATCAGCATGAAAATTCCGCACAGTATCCCCGCTTTCAGCAGCCTGTTTTTCCTGTAGTCGATCTGATTCTGAGAACTGCATTTCGGTGAAAGATATCCGCTTGTCCTGAGTCCGTGCATGGCGACCGGGGTCAGCACAAGAGCAGCCATAAGCTGTCTCACTGCATTGAAAGTCATCGGCGGCATCACCCTGTTTCCGAGCTTCTGTGAAATGAAACCGGTTCCCCAGAGTATCGCTGTAAGAAGCAGTATTAAATTGCCCTTATTTTTTTCGCTCATGCGTCGATTTTACACAGAAAACTGCTTGACTTCAAGGCTTTGACGCCTTATACTAATCGAGCGTGTGCGCTGGATGTGTTCAGCGCAGCGAGCTTAGGCAGGCAAAAGATGCCGGCAGCCGAAGCACTAATAATTCATTACTAGTTATGCCGAACCAGAAAGGCGACCGCGGATCAGCGGGCAGGCCTCTCCCAGTAGGCGGACCGAAAAAGCTCTGCAATAAGGCAGTCGTACCCTAAAAAAGACGCAAAGCACATAGGCAGATCCAAGTAGGTAGAAAGGAATCAAAATGAAGTCTTACATCGCTAAGCCATCCGATATCGACCGCAAGTGGTACGTTATCGATGCAGAAGGAAAGACTCTCGGTAAGCTCGCTGTAGAAGCAGCTATGCTCCTGAGAGGAAAAAAGAAGCCGACTTACACACCACACATCGACACAGGAGACTACGTCATCGTGATCAATGCTGAAAAGGTTGCAGTCAGCGGCAAGAAGGAATCCGACAAGATCTACAAGAGACACACCGGTTATCCGGGCGGTCTCAGAGAGACAACTCTCGGCGAAATGAGAGCGACAAAGCCAGAGGAGATCATCCTCCACGCTGTTCGCGGAATGATGCCGAAGGGCAGACTCGGACGCCAGATGTTCAAGAAGCTCAAAGTTTACGCAGGACCTGAGCACCCACATACAGCTCAGAAGCCTGAAGTATGGACTTGGTAGAAAGGAGGAGTAAACAATGGCAAAGACTATGTATCAGGCAACAGGCAGAAGAAAGTCATCC
This sequence comes from Anaerovoracaceae bacterium, assembly GCA_045114615.1. Taxonomy (GTDB): domain Bacteria; phylum Bacillota; class Clostridia; order Peptostreptococcales; family Anaerovoracaceae; genus Crickella. The sequence goes on along the minus strand of JBGUKU010000072.1, from coordinate 60,890 downwards.
GTAGCCAGAGTTAGACTTCTTCCTGGAGCAGGCAACATCATCATCAACAAGAGAGACATCGATACTTACTTCGGCGAGAAAGATATCGTTAAGAACGAAGTCAGAAGACCTCTCGAACTTACAGGAACACTCGGAAGCTTCGATGTTATCGCTACCGTTAACGGCGGCGGTTTCACAGGCCAGGCAGGAGCACTCAGACACGGAATCGCAAGAGCACTTTGCGAAGTCGATGAAGAGGCTTACAGACCGGCACTCAAGGCAGCAGGTTTCCTGACAAGAGACCCAAGAATGAAAGAGCGTAAAAAGCCAGGTCTCAAGAAGGCAAGAAGAGCAAGCCAGTTCTCCAAGAGATAATCTCAGGCTGACCGGTTCACTCAGACAAAACGAGCCAAACAAAAAGGAGTTCATTACGAACTCCTTTTTTCATTGTCATTATTATCTGCAGCTTTCTGTTATCGCTTATTCTTCGACATCCTTCTTGAGTATGCCGAGCAGCACAGCTCCAACGACAGAACCTACAATAAGTGCTACGAGATACATTGCCACGTTGCCTACTACAGGGAATACGAAGATTCCTCCGTGAGGTGCCATGAGTGTGCACTTGAATGCCATCGAGAGCGCGCCTGCGATTCCGGAACCGACCATCAGTGATGGGATAACGTGCAGCGGGTCTGCAGCTGCGAACGGGATAGCACCCTCTGTGATGAAGCTGAGTCCCATGACGATGTTTGCAGGTCCGCTCTTTCTTTCAGCTTCTGTGTATTTCTTCTTGGATACCATTGTGGAAATAGCGATAGCGAGAGGCGGTACCATTCCGCCGACCATTACTGCAGCCATGATCATGTAGCCGATCTCATTCTGGTTTGCGAGCGCTGCTGTACCGAATACATATGCAGCTTTGTTGAGCGGGCCGCCCATATCCGTAGCCATCATGGCTCCGAGAATAAGTCCCAGAACGACACTGGAGCCCGAGCTCATTCCCATAAGAACGTTTGAGATCCAGGTGTTAAGCGCACCGACAATAGGGTTGATCAGGCACATGAGCACACCGATTAATAATGTTCCGAACAACGGGTAAATGAGTACCGGCTTGATTCCTTCCAATGACGCAGGAAGTTTATCACAGACTTTCTGCAGTCCTTTGACGATGAACCCCGCTGCAAAGCCGGCAACAAGAGCGCCGAGGAATGCGGATGGGATGCCGCCGCCAGGAGAAGCGAATGTAGAACCTGATGCAGCGAGAGCGCCTCCTACGAAACCGACTACCAGAGCAGGACGGTCAGCGATACTGCGTGCGATGAATCCTGCAAGGACAGGAAGCATGAAGCCGAACGCTGTGCCTCCGATAGACTTGAACCATGCAGCGACCGGAGTGTTGGAACCGAAGTTGCTCGGATCTATTGAGTAGTCATCCAGAAGGAACGCTAATGCGATCATGATACCGCCGCCGATGACGAATGGAAGCATGTGTGATACACCGTCCATAAGGCTCTTGTAAATAAACCTTCCTACGCTTTCGTCTCCGGATGAATCGCTATCTGCTGCTGCAGCGCCTGAGTGCTGATATACCGGAGCATCTCCTGCTATAGCACGGTCAATAAGGCCTTCTGAGCGGTGGATAGCGTCAGCTGTTGAAGCCTTGATAAGCTTCTTTCCATTGAAACGTCCCAGATCAACGTTCTTGTCAGCTGCAATGATTACAACGTCAGCATCCTTGATATCGTCTGCAGTGAGTACATTCTTGGCACCGCCTGATCCCTGAGTCTCGATCTTGACGCCAACGCCTTTTTTAGTTCCGGTCTGCTCAAGTGCTTCAGCTGCCATGTAGGTATGTGCAATACCTGTCGGGCATGCTGTAACACCGACTACCTTTGTTCCTTTTGCAGGTTCTGCTGCAGCTGCGGCTGCTGCAGGAGCTGCTGCCTCTTCCTTGCCGAAGCGGTCAGCTTCCTTAGCATCGATAAGATCCAGGAATTCATCTACAGTTTTAGCCTGTACGAGTGCACTTGAGAAGTCCGGATCCATGAGCATTGTCATGAGATTTGCAAGAACCTCGAGATGAGTGTCAGCTGCACCGGCAGGTGCTGCTATCATGAAGAACAGATTGCTGTCAGTTCCATCGATGCATCCGTAGTCGACGCCTCCAGGTACTGTCATTGCTACAAGACCAGGCTGCTTTGCAGCATCAGTCTTTGCATGAGGAACAGCAATGCCCATGCCTACAGCAGTGGATCCCTGAGCCTCTCTGGCCTCGATGGCCTTCTTGTAGCCAGCCTTGTCATTAAGGTTGCCTACCTTGTCGTGGAGACCTACCAGAATGTCGATCGCGGCGTCTTTATCGGCCGGTTTCTGATTCAGCAGAACTCCTTCCTTTTTAAGTAAATCGGTTATTTTCATTTTTTTCCTTTCTGCGCTGTGCGCATGCTCTAAAAGATAACCCCCTACCATATATTATTTACGAAACTGCATGGCGCACGCTCACAGAGTTTCGAAAATACTGTTTATAAGCTCTCCTGTAGCGAGATCATCAGAGAAAGCTGTCGCGCTTCCTGCTGCTGTTCCCATGTTGAGAGCAACGCGATAATCATGGCTCTTCATGTAGCCTGCAACAAATCCTGCTACCATGGAATCGCCGGCGCCTACGGAATTCTTAACTTTTCCCTTCGGAACTCCGACACGGAATCTCTGGCCGTCTTCGGTTATGAGCATAGCGCCGTCCTTAGCCATTGAGATAAGTACGTTCCTTGCGCCCATATCCTGAAGTTTTCTGGCGTATTCTTCGATCTCATCGTCTGTCTTGAGTACGACTCCGAACATCTCGCCAAGCTCATGATTGTTTGGCTTGATCAGGAACGGATTGTATTTGAGTACTTTCAGTAGAAGATCCTTAGTAGCATCAACTACGAACATGATGCCTTTTCCGTAAAGTCTCTCAAGGATAATTTCATAGACATTGCTAGGAAGTGAGTTAGGAATGCTTCCTGCCAGGATAAGTACATCCCCTTCCTGAAGCTTGTCGAGCTTTTTAAGCAGCTCATCATATGCCTCGTCGCTGATCTTAGGACCCTGGGCATTGATCTCAGTCTCTTCTTCGCCTTTGATCTTGACGTTGATCCTGGAGATGCCTTCATCCAGCATGATGAAGTCTGCGATTATCCCCTTCTTGTTTACGCTGTCAACGATCGCCTCTCCTGTAAAGCCTGCTGCGAATCCGAGAGCAGTGTTCTCGATGCCGAGGTTCTTTAGAACAGTTGATACGTTGATGCCCTTTCCTCCGAAGAAACAGTCTTCAGATGCCGACCTGTTGGTCATACCCGGATCAAGCGGTTTATCCATTCTTACGATATAGTCGATCGCGGGATTAAAAGTTACGGTGTAGATCATATGATCCTCCTTTCAAAGTGGTACTTTAGCCTGTATTCCTCGAAGTATGCTTCGATTTATTATCCGTCTAAAGGCTTTCGGGACCGAAGCTGAGCGGAAGCAGCTCATCGAGAGTATTCTCCAGATAGTCTTCCGGCGTTTTTGCTGAAAGAACTATCATCGAATCTTTATCTCCAAAATCCCTCATAACCTGTCTGCAGGCGCCGCACGGTACGCAGTACTCTATGCGCTCTCCGTTTGTGCCGCCTACTATTGCGACTGCGAGCAGCTTTCTCTCGCCCTCAGCTATCGCATGGAAGATAGCGTTCCTTTCGGCGCATATAGTCATGCCCAACGAAGCGCTCTCAACGTTGACTCCGGTGTATATCTTCCCTGAGTCGAAGAGAGCAGCAGCTGCTACATTGTAGTGTGAGTACGGAGCAAACGAGTTAGGCAGCTTCTCTATCGCCTTTTCGATGAGCAGCTTTTTCATTTCCTCATCTTTTCTGATATCTCCGTCGTACATACGTGTCCCCCTTTGACACTAGAACTCGAATCTAGGGTGATCCCTGTCGACGATGCCGGTCGCTACTGTGCAGCTGCGGCCTGACTGGGCAAAGTAGTTGGCAACGAGCTCTGTAAAATCCTTCATCGCCTTTTTTACCTCTTCGAGGTTCAGATCCGAGAACCCATCGATAGGATAGAGAACGCCGGTAGTCTTTTCGGTCATTTTTCCGACCTCGCTCTGTCTCCAGGTCCAGCGGCGTGTCCTTACCTCGTGGCCTGAAACATAAACGACCTCACCCGGTTCAGGATTGTCGAATTCGCCTTCTGCCGCACCGAATGGTCTGAATGTATCTTCAGCTGTTGCCGGTCTTACCTCAAGGCCTGTGTCTTCGCAGCCTCTTCCCTTGCCGTCAGGACGTACGAAAGTATAAAGATCGTGAGCCCCGATAGGCAGCTTGTATTTAAGCGAAATGGCATTTCCGAGATCTACTGCGGGATTGATGGAAGGAAGGCCCTTGCCCTTAGCGAGACGGTCCATGAGAGCTTCAGCTGAGCATGTGTATCTGTTAGGGTTCATTCCGAGTGCACGGAAGGCTTCCCTGTAAGGCACTACGCAAGGATCATTCTTGGCCTTGTTGCCCGATTCGGCAAAGTACCGTATGACATCATTTGAATTATCTTCGAGCATCTTTTCTATTGCAGGATACTCTTTTGCGTTGTTTATGCCTGTAACTGCAACTACTCCTACAACGAAGTTCGGCAGTTTATCGAACACTTCCTGGCTTACTTCATAAAACATCTTCTATTCCCTTCCTTATTGCATATATATGTAATAATAGTCTATTTGAAAAAAAGTGACAAGGCTGAAGCCCTGTCACCTCTCTAATTATATGTTTTTTTTATGAACTTGCCGGGGATCCGGCAGGTTTTGCACTGCTTATGCGAGTGCTTCGTTCAGAGCCGATACGAGCTGATCAGCGTCAAGTCCGTGTACTGTTGCTGCAGCATCGATGGACTCGCCCTGCGAAGCCGGGCAGCCGATGCACATCATGCCGTTTGCAAAGAAAGTACGGACCAGCTCAGGATGCTCATTGATAACGTCTCCGATGATCATATCCTTTGTAATCATTTGAATTGACTCCTTTCGTCGATTTCTCTACACCGCATATAGTACAACCGCATGCGGTCAAAAGCAAGCGTTATTCCTATTTATTGAATAGGATTTTTACAGGGCTGCTTTGATTGCAGCCAGGAACTCGTCAAATTCTTCGTATGCCGGATACTGCGGGTAATCCTTCTTGATCTGTTCGGTTGAACGGAACAGAAATCCTGCCTTGCTGGCCTCTATCATCTCGAGGTCGTTATAGCTGTCACCTGCAGCGATCGTATCATATCCGATCGACTGGAGGCCTCTGACCGTAGTCAGCTTGGAATGATCGCAGCGCATCTTTATATCTGCGATATAGCCCTCGTCGTCAATGACAAGTTCATTACAGAAGATCGTAGGCCAGCCCAGCTGCTCCATCAGCGGCTGTGCAAACTGCGAAAAGGTGTCACTTAGAATTATGACCTGTGTGATGCTGCGAAGTTCATCCAGGAACTCCTTTGCCCCCGGAAGCGGGCGTATCTTAGCGATGGTATTCTGTACATCCCTGAGCTTGAGTCCATGTTCACGGAGAATGCCCATTCTCCATTTCATCAGCTTGTCATAATCAGGCTCGTCTCTCGTCGTTCTTCTGAGCTCAGGGATGCCGCTCTCTTCGCTGAAAGCGATCCAGATCTCCGGATAGATAACGCCTTCCATATCCAGACATACTACGTTCATATTTTACTCCTTCTACTCTATCGGGAAGCCGTAATACGGTTTCTCGTAATAATATTCGTGTTCCTCAGTCTGCTCTTCGGATTCCTGTGGCAGACCGCAAGCCAGACCCTGACATCCTCCCTGTCCCGGTGTGATGAACAGAGTTTCGGCTGCTCCGAAATGCCTTGCTATCATCGATGCGATCTCAGAATCGATGTCGAACGACAGCTCTTTCAGCACGGGATTGAGTATCAGCTCTGTCAATACCACCTTTACCGGATCCGCATAGCTTACGGAACAAATGGCATCGCCTCTGTTTACTGAATAAAGGCCGTTTCCGCTCATACTCTCAGACTCGATCAGCCTGAGCATCTCAGTGCTTGGCTCTATGTGGGGATGCCCTGCCAGAAACGCCTCTCTGTATCTGTTATATTTTTCCGCCGGTATACTTTGAAGGTCTATCTGTGCTCTGAATGGTGTAGGGTCAGCACCTTCGATGTCGAGGTCAAACTCGTCAAAGTCGTCATACTCTTCAAAGTCTAATTCCGGTGACATCGCAGCTCTTTCGACGGCGAAGAAATGCGGTTCATATCCGAGACCTTCGTAATATGATACAAGAGACGGTTCTGCCGGAGAAACAATGGAAATTCCTCCCTCATCTGTCACTTTATCCCTGACAAAGGATATCAGCATCGCTGCCAGGCCTTGTCCACGCATTTCTCCACGTGTGCAGACAGCATAACTCACATATACAGGTCTCTCCCCATAAGTGCCGCAAAGATGGCAGGTAAGCGCCGAGCATACCGTTCCCTTCTCATCGGTAACCACATAACCCATGATGTCATTGTCGAAGTTTTCATAAAAGGCGTCGACATATGCAGCTGTGTCACCGAAGACTTTACACCACAGAGCGCGAAGTCCCTCGTACTCCTGTGAGAGATATTCCGCTGATTTGATTTCGAAACCGTTTTTATCCATTATTTTTCAATGGCGAAATATTTCATGAGCAGTATGTCAGGATGGTAGCTCAGCTTAGCTTTGCGCAGTCCTTCAATGCCCATATCTTCCTCGCGGTTGAAAGCAGCTATATCCGGGTACTCTGCTTTCACCAGTCTTGCAAACTCACGGTTTACCATGGTATATGCACCTTCGACACCCGGCAGAGCCTTTTCGAAGTGTGTGTCAAATACCTCGTTGTCGAGTTTTGTACCCGCAGTGAAAGCCACCGGCTCGCCGTTCTGGTAGAGCATGCCTCCAAGGAATCCCAGAGTCTCATAGTGCTCGAACATCTCCTCTATCGCCCCTGCCTCATCAGCCAGACCTGGATCATTTTTTTCCTTATAAAACTCATCAACAAAAGCCTTCGCTTCGGCTATGGATGAAAGTTTCCCGCATGTGCCTCCTTCGCACGAAGTAAACACTCCGCATGAACCGGCTGCTATCCTGTGGAATTCCCACGGACCGTTGCGCTCAAAATGTTTAATGTGATTGCGTTTAGATGAAAGATGTCTGCCCGGAAGATCGCACAATTTAGCTGACGTATATATATAGTCGGCGTTGTCGCGGTCCTCGATTATCTCGAATCTGTCTTCATACAGCGGCAGGAACTCCTCGAGCGTCTTGTCCGTAAGGCCTCTTATGCGGAGCTTGTTGCCGAGCGAGTGTGCTTCTTCGAGGAGCAGTTCGATTGAATTTCTGACCTCACCGTCTCCTTTTGGATACGCATAAACATTCCACTGCGGCATTCCGACAAGCAGACGGTCATCGCAGAATGCGATCTTAGGTTTATATGCCTTGCGCCATATGAAGAGATTTGCGAAGCCGTAATCCGCACCGTGGCAGCCGCTTGCGCAAATCTTTTCTTCTATACGCGCCTTATCTTCTAGTGTTATATCTCTCCAGTCGATCATATAGTAATTTATTCGGCTTTTTCTGCCTCTGTTACTTCAGCCTTAGGCGCCTCTTTCGGCTCCGCTTCAGGTGCTTCTTCTGACTCAGCCTTGAATCCCTCTTTTACCTCGACTGCAGGCTCCTCTTTCGACTCTGCTTTAGGCGCTTTTTTCGCCTTAGTCTTAGGTGCCTCTTTCACTTCATCATCCTGTGAATCTTTTACTTCAGTCTTTGGCTTGTCAGCAGCAGGCTTTCTGCTTCTCTTGCGGCTGCCTCCGCTATTACCGGTCTTACCGGAATTGTCGGTATTTTTCTTTCCTTCAGCATTGCCATCTTTTTTGCTGTTATTCTTAGCGTTTTTATTGCCGCCTTTGTTTTCTGAGTTTTGGTTCGAATCTTCAGATTTCTTTTTGTTCTGATCGTTCTGCTTCTTATTCTGATCGTTTTGCTTCTTTTGGCTGTTCTGATTATTCTGACCGCCCTGTCTGGATCTGTTTTCGCCGGATTTCTTCTGACCGTTGTTTGCTTTCTGCCTCGGAGCCTTCTTCTCTGCATCCTTGCTGAGCTCTTCATCCAGACTCTTTGCAAATTCCGCTTCAACAGACTGTTCAGTTGTTACGATATTTCCGGCCTTTGCAGCAGCTGCCTCTGCTGCCGCAGCTTTCTTAGCTATTTTTTCCTCTTTTTTTGCAATCCTCGCCTCTTCGATTTCTTCATCACTTAAATAGTAAGCAGGGTTGTTCTTTCTTACTTCATCAAGAATATATCCCATCATAAAGAATAAAACCGCATTAACAAGATGGGTAAGAACAGCCTGCATGACGTATGTGACATACTCCATCGGCTGAGCTTTCATATCATACTGCGCATAGTATTGATTTATCTGTGCTACTGTACTGCCTGCTGTATAGATAATAAATATCACCATCAGCGCGGCCAGCACATAGCAGACTATTGACAGTACCGACCTTCTGTATTTCTTATTGTTATCGTTCATTAATTATCCTTCTTTCCTGTTTTTTATTTACATACCCGCATATATTAGCAAAAATGCAGAGTTTTATCAACCGCCATATAAGCGGAAGTCCTTCTAAAGACGCCAGTCCACCGGGTCAATGCCGTTGTCTTCAAGAAAATAGTTGCAGCGCGAAAAGTAGCTTCCGCCGAAGAAGCCGCGATACGCTGAAAGCGGGCTTGGATGTGGAGCTGTGATAATCAGATGTCTCAGTCCCTTCATTCCCTGAGCGCGCATTATGATCTCTTTTTTTGCTCCGGCATTCGAGCCCCACAGCACGAACACCATTGGAGTCTCCCTCGCAGCCAGCAGTTCGATAACTCTGTCCGTAAAGCGTTCCCAGCCTTTGCCGCGATGCGACCCCGCCTGGTGTGCCCGTACGGTAAGCACCGTATTCAGAAGAAGCACCCCCTGCCTTGCCCACGGGTCAAGGACTCCGTGTGTGCTGTCATAGCCACCCGGCCTGTCAGCCATCGTAATACCGAGGTCGTCATTGAGCTCCTTGAATATATTGACCAAAGACGGCGGTAAAGTGGTCCCTTCGCGCACACTGAAAGCAAGCCCGTGCGCCTGACCGGGCTCGTGATAAGGATCCTGCCCGAGTATCACGACCTTGACATCGTCGTAGTCTGTCAGTCTCAGTGCATTATAAATATCCGGCGCCGGCGGATACACTGTTCCGTCTCTGTATTCTTCAATAAGAAACGAGCGTAACTCCTGATAATACGGCTTCTGCCATTCATCAGCGAGCAGCTCGTCCCATTTGTTTCCTATGATCTTTTTCACTTTATTTTCTCCGGTTCCCCTGGCAAACCACCGCCTATCAATCCGCGTTTATCTTCTATCTTCAGAATAACTGTATAAACAATCGTCGCTACGATCATGCCTAACAGGAGCCCGCACACGACGTCCGAAGGATAGTGCATGCCGAGGTAAAGTCTCGAAATACCGATAAGAACTGCGAGCACGACCGCAGCGATACCCAACTTATGCATCGTGCGCGGCGGAGCCCCTTCGCCTTTCCATCCAAGGCACCTCACCTTATCGTAACTCCTGCCGGAATCTGTCTTTACGGGCATCGTTGCCAGGAAAAAAGCCCATGCCGGCCCCATGGAATTTGCTGAATGCCCGCTTGGGAACGATGCGTCTCCGGGAGGCGGCAGCATCGCGTTCACCATCTGGAATGTAACCCATGGTCTGATTCTGTCCACCGTCGGTTTGATGATCAGATTGCAGAATATAAAAGTAAAAAGCAGCGAGAAGGCGCAAATGATCCCGAGCCTTCTTGTCTTTTTTACTAAAATCAGCACGAGGCACAGGATTATCCAGAAAACCCCTGCCTCGCCCAAAAGTGTGATCAGTTTCATTATCGGAGTAAGCCAATCGGCATTCAGCGCGTGCTGGATGCCGATCAGCAGATTACCGTCAAATTGTGTAAAAGAATCCATTTACCCTCTTTATTTGCACATGCCTTCCGGATAGTTGATATATACCTTCGGTATCCTGAGGTCGAAGCAGCATGTGATCTCGTAATTGATAGTTCCGTTGATTGCTGCCAAATCGTCTGCGCTGATCTCCTGATCGCCCTGCTTGCCGAGGATGACTACTTCATCACCGAGCTTAACATCAGGCACTGCGCTTACATCGACCATGCATTGATCCATGCAGATGTTGCCTACTACCGGGCACTTTATGCCGCCGACCAGCACGCTGATCTTGCCGCTGTTGAGTCTCGAATAACCGTCAGCGTATCCGAGGCCGATAGTAGCGATCTTGGTCTCTTTCTCTGTCGAGGTGAACTTGCGTCCATAACTGACTGATGTCCCTGCAGGAACCGTCTTGAGGTTCACAATCTCTGCCTTTACTGTCATTACAGGCTTGAGGTCGAGGACCTTACCCTTGAGATATCCCGATGGAGCGAGTCCGTAGAGAATGATTCCCGGACGGCATGCGTCGAAATGGATCTCTGGATATACCATGATCGAAGCAGAGTTAGCGCAGATCTTCTTTGGGTTGAATCCTGCTGCATTCAGCTTATCAAAGAATGCCTTGTAGTTGCTGATCTGCATTCCGGTGTACTCTCTCTGTTCTTCGTCAGCAGTCGAGAAGTGAGTGATAACGCCGGCGATATTGATGCCAGGAAGTTCAGCAAACTTTTTATACTGCTCTACAGCATAATCTCTCTCTTCGTCAGTAAACACCCTGAAACCGACTCTGCCCATACCTGTATCAAGACCGAAAAGAACTCTTGCAGGCTCAGCACCCTGCGCCATGACTTCATCGCTCAGCGCCTTTACATAGTCGTAGTGCATTACTCCCGGGATAAGGTCATACTCAATAACAGTATCTACGCACTCCTTCGGTGTCAGTCCGAGGATCACGATGTTGCCGTCGATACCATCCTCCCGGAGATTTATGCCTTCCTCAAGTGTAGCAACGGCAAAATTATCCACGCCGTTATATTTCAGTACTTTAGCGCACTCTGTAGCACCATGTCCGTAACCGTTCGCCTTGATAACGCCGATCATTTTAGGGCACTTCATCTGAGCTTTGATCTGCTTGACATTGTGATCGAATGCCGACATGTCGATTTCAGCCCAAACCTGTCTTAACGTCTCCTTATACATAATTATTCTCCTTACATAAAACTGCAGTCTATAAGGTCACTAAAATTTTACTACTCAGCAATTGTCATATCAAGATTGTAAAGACAGCTTGTTAACCTTCATTGCATCTTTTTGTTACCTTCCGCCTTGATATGTCAGGTGATCTGTGTTATCATACTCGGGCACGCAGATGAAGCTGCGCAATATATCTGTCTCTGTAGCTCAGGGGATAGAGCAACGGTTTCCTAAACCGTGTGCCGGAGGTTCGAATCCTCTCAGGGACACCACTATCCGCACGATGTGCGGATTTTCTATTGTTGAGGATTCTCACCTACGGTTCCCCTCTTCGAGGACTTGCTTCGCGTCGGAATCCTCTCAGGGACACCACTATCCGCACGATGTGCGGTTTTTTTTACAGCAAAAACGGTCCGGAAATGATCCGGGCCGCTTTTTTGTTACCTATTTTTCCATAAAGTTCATTTTTTCACCGATAATAATCGCCTTTGAGTCATGGCCGTGTCCTATCTCTCTGGTGACCACTACAGGCAGATTGTCATCTATATGCATTTTCAGCAGATCGAAGACCGTCATCTCAGGATTTGACTTTTCATACTTTGTAAACGTTCCCAGAAGCACTCCCACGACCTGATCGAACACACCGATCTGCTCCAGCTGAGCAAACAGGGTCGCGACCTGACCTGAACCTCCGCCTAACGATTCCAGAAGCAGTATCTTTCCATGCATGTCAGGCCAGTACTTTGTTCCTGCAAGTTTTGTAAAGCATCTTATATTGCCGCCTACTACAATTCCTTCCATACTGCTGCCCTGAATGAAACTGCAGTTGATGCCAAACAATCCGCAAGGATCTCCGTTAAGGTAGTCCCGGAATCTTTTTCTTTGTATTTCCGCTTCCGGACTGATCATGTTTCTGATCTGCCACAGCACCGATGGCTTACCGGTCATTGTATAGATCGCATTGATCACTGTCGTAAGGTCACTGTAGCCCCATAAGGTCTTTTCCGAATTTGCGATCACATCGAAGTCCAGATATTCCAGTACTCCGTTTGCCAGATCCCCTCCTGAGATATCATAGATCTCAGTAATCGAATCATCTTTGTAAAACTTCATGAGATCAGCTGCGCGTTCCTCATCTGTACCGTTGAAGTCATCGGTATGCGCATATATGTGCGCAGCAGATACAGTCTCTGTGCCAAGCTCCCTGAGCACATTCATGAGTTCATCTATTCGTTTTTTATGCTCCGGGTTCAGCCCGTTTGAACATGCTGAGATTCCTGCTTTCATGGGTTCCGTTAATTGTTCCTTTCCGATTATTTATGAATGAAAACCGCTATGCTGTAAGCCGGCATGGTGAGAGAGCCGTTCTTATAAGTGATGTTATCATCATTTGTGCATAGCTTTTCAGTGAGCCTGAAACCTTTCGCGGATATCGAAAGATTCTTTTCAGCCGGCTGATCACTCAGGTTCATAACTATCAGCAGGTCTTTTTCATTTTCGCTTCTTCTGAAAAACGCTGCTGTTTTATCGTCACATACAGAGTCAGCTTTTTCAGTCGCACCTCTTGCGATCGCCGGATATGTATTTCTTATCCTGATGACATCCCTGAACCAGTTGCAGATGGATCGTTTATCCTTTATCTGATCTGTCAAAGGCGGAAACTTCATCTGTATTTCGTCCATTCCCGGCGGACCTGCGCACATATCAGGATCGTCCGGGTCATCACTCCAGTACATCGGCGCCCGTCTGTTTTCGTCCCTGCCAGCACCGTCCATGCCAATCTCTTCCCCGTAGTAGACAAAAGCATTGCCGGTCATGAACAAATTCATGGCATAAGCCATCTTTATAACAGGGCCGCTGTCACCGGGATAATAAGAAGCGCTTCTGTTCATGTCGTGATTCGTATAGAAAGGAGCACCCACATATCCGGGATTTGCATCGCCGCATGCTTCTTCTGCCTGTATCATGCTTTCAACATATTCTGATGCGCTGCAGTTGCCGCAAATAGTTTTTGCGATAAGTCCGCCTTCATTTGCAAACGGAAAATCAAAAAGTGAATCGATCCCGCTTGTGTACAGCGAGGCAATCGTGTCGCTGTCGGTCCACGCCTCTCCTACAATATAGCAGTCAGGATCTATACTGTGCGCGGTCTCATTCAGGAAACGCAGAAATTCAGTATTTGCATCCTGATTGTCTGCATAGTATGACGTTACCGCATCAAGCCTGAACCCGTCGACACCTTTGCCGAGCCAGAATGCCATTATGTCGCGTACCTCAGCTCTCACAGCGTCGCTGCCTAGATTCAGTTCGGGCATTTCCGACCAGAACCTCGACTCGTAGTACCATTCGGTTCCTTCAATATGAGTGTACCCCTCCAGTGCTTCCCTGGAGAAATTGTAATAATCGTAATACTTGCAATATGACGTGTCAGGTTCCCAGCCTGAAGGGAGTTCGTGCAGATAATCTGACGCCGCCTTAAACCATGCATGCCCGTCTGATGTGTGGTTCAGCACAAGATCCATATATACCCGGATGTCCTTTTCGTGGCACTCTTTCAGAAGGGCTTCATATTCCTCAATAGTACCGAACGCCGGATCGATGGTGTAATAATCATCAACATCATACTTATGATAAGTCGCGGACGGATGCACCGGTGTAAGCCAGATCGCATCAAAGCCGAGATCCGCAATGTAATCCAGTTTAGACCTGATACCGTTCAGGTCGCCTGTCCCGTCTCCATTTGAATCGCAGAATGAACTGACAAATATCTCGTAGGTCGTACGGTAATTGTCGTCAATGCTTCGACCGGCTCCTGAAGGCCTGCCCGATCTGCACCCGGGCAGACACAGCAGCAGGCATATTATTAAACATACTGATATTCGGATTTTTATATTACAGCGTTTCGCTGACATAATATGCCCTCACGATGCCTTCGGTTATCAGCACGGATTCCTGATGAAAGAACGTGCACAGATCTTTTGCGATCTCATTGACAATGGTCTTATCCGCGTCGATAAGTGTAAGCACAAGTGTAGTTTCCCTTGTATATTCCCCGTTCTCATGGATGTATCCGCCTTCTTCAACGCCAAAGGAAAACGGTGTGTTATATCCATAGCAGACATTCCGCAGAACGCTGACATACTTTTCTGTCTCCAGCAATTGCTTTTTTTCTACCGAATCATTCAGACCCACATATATTTTGGTCTCAGTCATTATGTCTCTCATTTTTAAATATCCCTCGTGAACATGTCTATTGGTTTAATGCCGTTTTTTCTGGATGTACGGTTCCAGTTGGTATTGGCTATCCACACATACAGCCAGCGTGGGAATGCAAACGGCTCAGCATAAATGTCCGCCATAGTCTCAGCCTCGTCTATTGTTCGTACCAGATGATCCATTCCCTGAGACGCCTTTTTTGTCGTCCCTCTCCTGAGCGGGATCACATCCATCAGGGTCCCCATCAGTTCCCCTGCGCTGACGCCTAGCCCGCCGCTATAATCACGTCCCGTCCTGGAGCACCATTGTTTCACGGCGCTGAACAGGTTGTCCAGCTGGCTGCTTTCATACAGTCCCATGTTGGCCAACAGATATATGCGCTTCGGCCCGGTACCGCTCCGCTCCATTCTTTCCATCAGTTTTATGACCTGTGACGGCAGTCCGTCTACATACAGCGGAACACACAGGACTAAAGCCTGTGACTCATTCAGAATGCTTATCAGTCTGTCAGGGTCATTCATATATGTCCTGAGATCTATGATCTCATTGTCACTTTTGAGCCGGCCGGACAGCGCACGTGCGAGCTTGGCGGAATTACCGTCAATATTGCGCATGCTCCCATTGAGAAGTATGACCTTACCGTGGTCAGATCCCGCTTTTCTCTCAGACATCTCCTGTACCAGTAAAGCTGTGTCTTCATCACATACCGTGAAGATCACATCCTTCACATGTCCGCGTATGTTGGTGCATACTGCCTTCACATAATTAATAGCGCTTCTCTTTTCAGCTTCCGTCAGGGCAGGTCCATAGAAAATGAATGTGAAAGGCTTGTCCTCGTTAAAGCGTCTCTTATGGTGTGTTTCGCCTTTGGTGACTTCAAACTGCGGGAGAACATATCCGAGGCAGCGGTCAAACACGCCCTTGACAGATCCGGAAAACCCGCCGTATGTGTATCTGCTTATAACGATCACTTCTCCGGCATGATGTATGAGACTGCCCATGTTCTCATACCCGTCGTGGATCGCACATCTGCCTGGTGTTCTGTTCCAGCAGGAAAAGCAGCCTATGCATGGATGAATGCTGCCGTTGTCTGTCACGACGTTCCAGCCGGCATAGTCGCTGCTGACCTTCTCCCACGCTGCCGGGTCCAGATCGTGTATCACAAGATTCTTTTTATCCATAATCTCTTCTATACCCTCTTTTACAAAAGGACCCGCCTGTGAAACGGGTCCTCATCACATACTATATTATCTATTTATAGAATTCCTCGAAGAACTGTATATTAGCCAGCATCGGTTTCAGTTCCCGGTTCTGCTCTTTCTTTATGACCTCAACTATTTTGTCGTTGACAGGTGTAGGCACTCCGTATTTTTTACCCCATTCGCAGACGACCCCGTTGATCGCATCGACTTCGCAAGGCTTTCCCTTCTGAAGATCCTGAAGCATCGAAGGCACTATACCGAAGTGTTTCTTCATGGCTATCGGCACCAGTATCTCGGCGAATTTCTGCTTCGCCTTATTATTGTAATCGAAAAGTTTTGTAATGTCTTTCCCCTGTACAGGCGCGAATTCCACTCCGCCCGCACGTGCTACGTCGATGCACTCCTTCATGCATCTGACTGCTACTTTCCTCGCAGGTTTCCATCCTGCCACATCGCCGAACGTTCCGCCTATTACCGTACCGAGACCGGAATATGTAGCATTGATCAGGAGCTTCGACCAGCGTGCACCGAGCAGATTGTCTTCGATGTCAACAGGGCACATGTTCTCGAGCACTCCCTTTACCTTATTTAGGCTGTCTTCGGATATGCCTTTCATACCTCCCATGTGGAACGACAGGCTGTCAGGGTCACTGGTAAGCTCGCAGATACCCGGTTCTGTCATGGTAGCGCCCCATTCAACAGTGCACCCGATCGTTCTGTCTTCTCCGACGATCTCTGCAATACCCGGTTCAGGGATACCGTTCTGCAGCGTTACTATCACGCCGTCATCTGCCAGCATAGGCCTGAGCATGGTGACGACTTCAGGGTTGTGAAGCTGTTTAGTCATCAGAAAGATGATGTCATACGGTCCCTTCATCTGATCAGGAAGGATAGCATTCACAGACGTAGTAAAATCCACCGTTCCTGAAATATGAGCACCGTTTTTCTGAAGAGCTTCAACATGCTTTTCATTGCGGTTCACCAGTTCTATCGGGAACCCGTTTTTTGTAAGATACGCTCCGAGTATGGTGCCGAGCGAGCCAGCGCCGTAAATTGCACATTTCATTGCGCTTACCTCCAATCCCTTGCTGTTTTTATGAGTCCTGAGGATCGCTATACCTGAAACCTAACATAGTTATATCATCGAACTGATCGGCATCTCCTACAAACTCATCCTGATCAGCTTTGACCCCCTGAAGCAGGCCTTCCATGGAAGCTTCCTTGTACATATTCAGAGCGTTCATAGCGCGCTCAAGGCCGTACTCCTCTTCGTTTACATTGATAGCATCAGGGATACCGTCCGTGTAAACATACAGGCAGTCACCCGGATCCAGATGCATCATATAACTATCGTATGTCATGTCTTTCATCGCACCTAGAGGAAGGCGGTGTTTATCCTTGAAGATCTTATAGTCTCCGCCTTTTCTCATGATTGCCGGGTACTCATGCCCTGCATTCAGGCACTTCATATCACCGGTTTTCAGATCGATTATACCCATCCATACGGTCACGAACATGTTAAGGTCATTTCCCTCGCATAGTTCGTTATTGACCCTGTAGAATATCTCTTCCGGTTCAAGTCCGGATTCAGCAAGTCCTCTTATTGCAGTCTTGCTGCGCATCATGAACAGCGCAGCCGGAATCCCCTTATCTGATACATCGGCGATCACCAACGCCATTCTGTCCGGCCCTACAAAGAAGAAGTCGTAGAAGTCACCGCCGACTTCCCTTGCAGGATCCATGGTAGCGAAAAGTTCAAACCCATCATGGACGAATGTAAAATTCTTCGGAAGAGCCGCGTCCTGTATGGTGTGTGCCAGGAGGAGCTCCTGCTCCATCCGCTTCTTAGCAGCATCGATATATCCTTTCAGCGCATCTACGGTAAGATTGATGTCATCGGACAGTGAGGCAAATTCCGATGAAGTGTAGACATCGACCTTTTCATTCAGGTCACCGTCAGTTATCTTATTTAACGACTTATTGACCTTCAGCAGATTGTCAACGACCATGTTCTGCACCAGCAGTGATATCAGTACGTAGATAACGGTAAAGAACAATATGTCGGCCAGCATGGTCTCGTATGTCTGGATATCACGCCCGATATAGACCTCACTTTTCGGAATCTGTGTAAAGACAGTAAGGCCTTCATCCGTGACCCTGTTAACACAGTATGATTCGGCTCCATATAGATTTGCGAAATAGAACTCTTTCGACTCATGAGTTTTTATAAGCTCTTCGATTTTCTTATTATAATATTTGTCGAACTGAGTACCTGCGATCAGTTCTCCGTTCTCATCGAGTACAGCAAAAGTACCCTCCAGTCCCACAAAGTGAGTATAGTTTTTGGTGTGACCGCCGCGTTCACGTATCCAGGTGACTGAATTGCCTATGTCACGTGATGTTGCTAAGAGATCGGATCCTGCATTCTGCAATGCAACAGCTGTCTGCATGGAATAGTTGAATCCGAAGCTGGACATCATTACAACGACGGTGACACCAAACAGCCACGTCTGGAACTTGTTTGATACAGGCACTTCTTCCGGAGGTATTGCAGTCCACGGGCTGTGAAGCTCTCCAAGGCTCTTTTTTATTATGACCGAGCAGAGCATGAGTCCAATGCCGCTGAAAATTATCATAGGCACAGAGCATGTTTTGACGACCGTGAAAGCCATACGCATGTCATCTCTATGCGTGAGGAAAACGACATACATGTGGAACACCTCGATCACGGAACCCATGAAGAATGCGTAGGCGATCGACGGTTTTTCCCCTTTGAATATGAATTTGTTGAGGAAAGTCGCAAAAAAACCGGCCATACATGTAGAAACACTGCACGCAACAGTAGTATAAGCCCCGATATTAAAGTATTTACCTACAATAAAACGCTCTATGCCGCCTATCAGGCCTGCAATAATACCTGATACCGGATCGAAAAACAGTCCCGCAGCCATTGGTCCGAGGTCACGTACATTGAGAACCATGTCCCCGTAATCGATGCCGAAATGCGTCGAAAAAATCGATAGACTGCCGTAAAGGAAACCCAGTCCGATTTTGTCGCCAACACTGAGATCCTTGTCTTTTACAGTTTTCCACAGCAAAAATGTCACTGCCACATAAGCAAGTGTGATCAATGACATTTTAACGGTCATACCGAGTGTTACTGCAATCATCCCCTAATTACGTCCCTGTCTTTTTATTGTTCGAGTATGCGGACTTCCCTTATAAAGAAGTCCGTACCCTCAATAATATCTTTGTCGAAACTGCCGCATTCCGGGCACAGTCCCTTGTTGACTACGATAGGAAATTCTGTCCCGCAATTCCGGCAGAGACCTATAGCCTTTATCCTTTCGATTATCAGCTCCGAGCCTCTCAGAAAATCATAATCATCGGAAATCACTTCATATCCGTCCTGAAGGAACTCGGGGATCACTGATGTGGCTTCACCGACCTCGATCACTATCGCATCGACGTGATCGAGGCCGTTCTCTTCAACTACTTTTCCGACTTTATCTACGACACCGTAAAGAAGCGTTAATTCATGCATCTGTCAGAGCTCCTTTAACGCTTGTCTGCGTCGCCTCTGCTGTTGTCTTCCTTGATGAATTTCTTGACAGCGATCTTCATCTCACGGTTTTTGCGGTAATTCTCAACATAATTCTTACGGAAGCGGATCGAGTGGATCGGCTCGTTGAATTTCTTGATAAGATGGATAGCGTCGAATTTACATCTTGTTGTGCAGACACCGCACCCGATACATCTGTTCTGGTCTACCTTCGTAGCTCCGCAACCGAGGCAGCGGGCTGTCTCGGCCTTGAGCTGTTCTTCTGTGAAAGTAAGGCTTTCATTGCGCTTTGTGCCAACCTTGGATGCATCTACTTTCGGTATCTGACGCTTTATGTTGTCCCAGCTGATGTGATTGAAGTCGAGATCGGACTTATCAAGCGCTGTGTACTCTCTTTTGTCTCTTGCGAGAGTCAGGCTGTGTCCAGGCCATACAAAGCGATTGATGGAGATGGACGCCTCTTTGCCTGCAGCGATGGCATCGATGCAGAACTTCTGTCCTGTGTAGATGTCTCCGCCGGCAAAGATATCAGGCTCACTTGTCTGGTATGTGAGCGGATCTGCGATAACCAGTCCTCTCTTGTCTGTCTCAACATTTACGCCTGTAAGCAGCTTGCCCCAGTCAGGTCTCTGTCCGATGCAGTAAAGCACCATCTGGCATCTTGCTTCTTCCGTAACGCTGTCGTCAAACTTAGGATCGAATCTGCCTTCCTCGTTCTTGACGCTGGTGCACTTGCGGAACTTGATTCCCTTGACTCTTCCGTCTTTTGTTGTGACGATCTCAGTCTGTCCCCATCCGTCGTGAATATTGATACCGTCTTCCTTGCAGTATGCCTGGTCTTCTTCTCCCATAGGCATCTCATCATAGGACTCGAGGCAGTAGAGGTCGACCTTCTTTGCGCCGTATCTCTTGGCTGTACGCGCTACGTCAGCTCCGATGCTTCCGCCGCCGATGACCACTACATTTCCGCTGAGTTCTACGTCATTGCCGCGGTTGATATCTTTCAGGAACTCAACACCTGCAACAACTCCCTTCGCATCATCGCCCGGAATGCCGAGCTTGCCGCAGTTCTGGAGTCCGATGCCGAGGTAGAATGCCTCAAATCCCTGCTCACGGAGCTCAGGAATCGTTACATCAACACCGACTTCAACTCCGCATCTGAATTCAACTCCGAGCGCTCTCAGAACGTCGATTTCGGCCTCAACTACGTCCTTCTCCAGTCTGAACGCAGGAATGCCGTTTACGAGCATTCCGCCCGGTCTCTTTTCCTTTTCAAATACAGTTACTTTATATCCGCCTGCTGCCAGATAGTAAGCGCAGGAGATTCCCGCAGGGCCGGAACCGATGACAGCGATCTTCTTGTCATGCTCCCAGAGTTTTCTTGGG
Organism: Anaerovoracaceae bacterium; assembly: GCA_045114615.1. GTDB lineage: Bacteria > Bacillota > Clostridia > Peptostreptococcales > Anaerovoracaceae > Crickella. Next base: position 40,324 of record JBGUKU010000072.1, on the reverse strand, counting down.
ATGAATCTCTTTGAAGCCTCGATTTCTCTGTCTGCGATGAATCTCTTGACCTCATCGATGGCAACTGCCTGATCGATCTCGCCTCTTGTGCACTCGTTCTCGCAGTTATGCGGGCAGATGCGTCCGCAGACTGCTGGCAGCGGGTTCTCTTTCTTTATTAGCTCAAGGGCTTCCATATACTTGCCCTGAGCAGCCAGTCTTATGTATCCCTGGATAGCAATGTGTGCCGGACATGTTGTCTTGCATGGCGATGTACCGGTCTCGACCACGTTCTTTCTGTGGTCTCTGTAATCGGCATCGTATCTTTCCGGGCCCCACTCCTGCTCATCAGGAAGCTCTGTCGGGATCTGAACGATAGGTGTCTTTGAACAGATCTTCTGTCCGAGTTTGAGAGCGTTATTTGCGCATGTTTCTACGCACTGTCCGCATGCCACACACTTTGATTCGTCGATCTCAGCTACGTAATTGCTGCGGACCATGTTAGGTGCTCCGTAGTAGGTGGCGCTTCCGATAGCCATGCAGCTCTGCGGCTGACAGTTGCAGATAGCGAACGAGATACCGCTCTCGAGCGTTGTTATCTGATGTACGCAGCCAAGCGCCTCGGTTCTCTCAAGGTGCTCATAAACCTGCTCCTTTGTGAGTTTCTCTCCGCGGCCGTGTCTGATCATGGTTTCTGCGAGCAGACCCATGTAGATACACATTCCGTCTTCGAGATCGCCTGTACCTTCGCCCATGATGCGGCGTACCCTGCGGCACTGGCACGGAACTCTGCAGAAAGCGCCTCCGAGAGTTGTCTCAATCAGAGTGCTTAGCCTGTCCATTGTCATGATTTTTGTGTCTGCAGGAAGTGCGCTTTCAACAGGAACGACTCTCATGATGCCGACACCCATAGGCATCGATGCAGCAACCTGGCCATAGGATTCGAAAGCATGCCTCTGGAAGAGGTACGAGATCTCAGGATGCGATTCGTTATATTCTTTGCTTCTGGCCAGCTGGAACTCGAAGATACCAGGCGCGAAAGGAACGAGCAGGTAGATCTTTGCTCCGCCCTTTCCAAGCTTGACATCCATGAAGTAAGCGTTATCAGCGCAGCCTTCAAGGATCCTTTTTACCTTTTCAACCGGCATTCCGGTTTTCTTCGCCAGACCCTTTGCAGTAGAAGGCATGACGAGTTTCATCTCGCTCATGACCGCAAGTTCATCATCGGTCAGCAGGTAATCGAGCAACTGATACTCCGCGCATTCCGGAGTGATCTTCAGCTCACCCTTATTCGCCATCTCGGAAGCAAGCTTCAGAAGTTTTTCTTTTCTCTCTTCAGGTTTCATTTCCCTCTCCTCAATATCTGGAATACATTAACAATGCATACATAATTATTGTATCATATAGCACTAAAAAAGACTCGCGGATTTTGTCCTTACGAGTCTCTTTATCAATGCAGTCAATATCTGAAAATTATCAATAAACTTTCTCTATCTGATCCATCCGTATGCCATTCGCTTCGCAGAAGCCTTCAAGATCTGCCGGTGATTTTATCAGCATTATCTCATGCAGCTGGTTGCTGTTCCTTTCCCTTGCGCACAAAACCTGTTCGCCGGTGCATATACTGCATCTTAAGACAGGCTCAAATTCGCCTTTCGGCATCTTCGGATATTCCTTTTGTTTTTTACTGAACAATCCCATATCTGCCCTTCCGTTTCTGTGCTTAATAGCCTCTTAACCGCACTGCTGATTCACTGCCATATTTTGACTATATTATAAACTATTTTTGCCTTTGCTTTTCCGCATTTTCCGCGCGTATGTCAGGGCCTGCTTCAACGCAGACTCCTTCTCTATGCCTGCGAGCCTCAGCTTGTGAGCATATCCGAGTATCTCGCTGAAATCCTCACCCGGTTCCAGACCCGCCTCTATGAGGTCACGCCCCATAACATAAGGCTTTGCCATCGTTTCTTCATAGGCTTTCAGTCTTTCCAGAAGAAACTCCTTGTCCCCCGAAAAGGCTTCCGTGCCCGAAAACACCGGTTTATCTGCCTCTGCAAACCAGATGAGGTCTTCAGGAGCTATAGCCGCATCAAACATCCTGTTGGTTGACTTAAGAACCGGCTTTGAATATGCAGCTACATTCGGCCTCATATGGAGCGGCACCATGTTGAAGACATAATCCCTGATTTCCTTCTCATTTGTGAGACGTCCAATGAAGGCTTCCACCAAAGGCATCCCTTTCACCTCATGCTCATAGGAGTGTATACGGCCGTTTTTCATTTATGTTGTTACTATCTTGCCGAGATCGTGTGTAAGCGCAAGCAGCATGAATCGATAAGGTTCAGAAACGCGATCCCTGAATACAGCTGCCCTGTCAATGACGTCCATCGTGTGTGTCCAGACATCACCCTCAGGATGGAAAACAGGGTCCTGCTCAAGCCCGATAGTCTGCTTCAGTTCCGGGAACCATACATCGAGCTGATCCATGTCGCGCAGTGATTCAAAGAAGATGGATGGTTTGTCAGCCTTGAGGAGTGCCTTTTTAAGTTCCTCTTCAACACGCTCTTTTGAAAGAGCTGAAAGATCGATGCCGCGGCACAGTTCAATGGTGTCAGGGGCTATGGTGAAGTTGAATCTCGCCGCGAACTGCGCTCCGCGCAGTACCCTCAGAGGGTCCTCGATGAAGGTTGCCGGATCGATATGCCTTATGACCCCTTCATCGAGGTCGCGGCGACCGCCGAAGTGATCGACCAGCTCGCCTGTCAGCACATCCTCCATCATCGAATTTACCGTGAAGTCGCGGCGCTTCGCCGCTTCGCGGGTCCCTATGAAAGGATCCACCTCCACATCAAAATCCCTGTGACCGGTCCCGGTCGCGCGCTCGCGCCTCGGCATTGCTATGTCAATGTCTTCGCCTTTCAGGGCGAAGACTCCGAAGCTCTTTCCGAAAGTCAGCGGCTCCCCGATCCTTTTAAGGATATTAAAAAGCGCCTGCGGCTCTATTCCATGTACCTCGATATCCACATCCTTATTGTCGGTGCCGAGCAATTTATCCCGTACAAATCCGCCGACATAGAATGTCCTCCCGCCGGCTTCACGCACATATTCAGCTATCCGCTCCGCAATGCTATTCTTCATCACTCTCCATGTCCCTGGCACGAGAGTCACCCCAAACCATGTCATATATCAGCGGATCGCGTATCAGATGCTTCCACGCTGTATATGTAGCCTGCACGAACCGCTCATCAAGCTCTGTTTCTTCTTCTATCATGGGACATGCGTACGGCAGCTCATAATCATTGAAGACCAGCCGGAGAGTGCCGTCCTCGTCCAGATGAGGAAGCAGCGGAAAGCTCCTGCACTGAATAGGTCTCATATTCCTCGGACAGTGAGGAGGTGTCTTGCATCTCACGAAAAAGATCTTCCCTTTCCACGAACCCGGCAGCTCATACTCATCAGTACTGAGTGAGTCCCAGGTGAGCCAGTCGGCATGTTTGTCGTGTATCTTTTCCTCGCCCGGCAGCAGCATTATGCCCATATCCTCATCCGTATATGCCGCGTTGCAGCAGGCTGCTCCGCAAATAGTGCCGCAATCGAAAGGGACCGGCGATACTCTGTCGAGCAGCCGGTATATCGCTTTATATGTTCTCTTTCTTGTAGCGCCTTTGATCATTTATACCTTTCCGCCTGGCGTTCGATCTCTGACTTTATCTGCTTCACCACGCTGTCAGGTGCAACAACCCTCACTTCGCCGTCGATGCCCATGATCCAGCCGAAGAACTGCTTGCTAACCGCCACCGTTACCGTAGTGCGGAAGTGATCATCATCTATAGGAGCTATGATTATATCCTTACCGAAGCGGTCGATGAATACGCTGACAAGACGGTTTTCTGCTTCAATGGTGACTTTTGTTTCGTCACCTGCAAACATTCCGAACAGAGTGTTGGTATAGTGCGCGATATTGAACTTCCTGAACGCTTCATGTCCCTCGCGTTTTTCGTCGAGGATCCCGATCTGCGTCATCTTGTCGACGCGGTAATGTATGATAGTCTCATGCTTTGAATCGTAGGCTACCAGGTAATACTTTTCGTCGTCCCACATGAGAGCCCACGGGCTCAGCCGGTACCACTTGCCGTCATAGCGCGGTTCCATCTCCTTTTTGAGATTCCAGTCGAAGTATTTGAAGCGTATCTGTCTGTCTTCACCGATGGCCGCATGTATCTTGTCCACGTTGTAGTAGATGCTCTCGTTCATGGTCTTCACACGGCCCGAGATTATCACCTGCCTGTGGAGCTGCGATCCTTCATACTTGCTGACCAGCGATTCCAGCTTCTTGATGAGCTGAGCGGATTTCTTGTCGGTTATGAATTTTGCCGACTGTACCGAATCCACCAGGAGCTTGAGCTCCGGAAGCTCAAAATCCCTGCTGCCGAGGTAATAGTAGAAGTTGCGTCCATCCTTCTCCGAGATTATGTCGAACCCAAACCTGCGCAGCTCCTCGAAGTCCTGATAAAGAGTCTTTCGGTCAGCGTTGACGCCCTCAGCCGCCAGCTTAGTGATTATTTCAGGCATGGTAAGCTTGTGCGTATCGTCGGTCTCTCTCGAAAAGAGCTGCACGAGATACAGCATTTTCAGTTTCTGATTTTCACCTTTGCGCTCTGCCATTGAAATGCTCCGCTATTTGATAAGGCCTGCTTTTTTTGCCTCTTCTATGATCTTCGGAAATTCAGCGAGTGACACCTTGACATCATGCTTCTTCGCAAAGCCCAGGAACTCTCCCATCGTGATCTTATTATCAGCAAGGATACCGTCTACCTCTTTCTTCAGTTCAGGGTCAGTATCATACTGCTTGATGAGCTCTTCTACAGTTGCCATATCATTCTCCTTTCATTTATATACTCTAAAAGGCCCTCACAGCCTTCTTTCACATCGCGCCATGTGGCATCAAAGTTGCCCGTATACCACGGGTCGGCGACCTCATTGCCGGCTCTGTCCGTATAATCGAGCAAAAGGCTGATCTTACTGTCGGGATCGCCGCCTGTGATCCTTTTTATATTCCTTATATTATTGTAGTCCATGCAGATGATCATGTCGAAGCGATCATAGTCATTTTTTGTCATCTGCCATGCCCTGTGGCTGCCGTAAGGAATGCCCTTCTCAGTAAGTTTTCTTCTTGCCGTCGGATAAACGGGATTTCCTATCTCTTCCCGGCTGGTTGCTGCCGAATCGATCACAAAACTGTCCTCGATCCCTTTTCTGCGTACCATTTCCTTCAGCACATACTCTGCCATAGGGCTGCGGCAGATATTACCATGACATACAAATAATATTCTTATCTTTCTATCTTTTTGCACTATTCTACTTCTTTCCAATGGTCTTTACAGCCGTGCCGTACGCCAGCACCTCAGCAGCGGTATTTCAAAAAAAGTTATTTTATTGTGGAGTCGTCCCCAACAACACTGATTATGTGGTCGAAATTGGTGCCGTTTATTTCATACGCGCCTTTGATACCGAGCAGCGCTTCCCGGTCTGCCCTTTTGCAGAACTTCAGTATCCGCTCCGCCTGTCCAGCAGGATCGTCGGATTTGTCATAGAATGTTCCCCGCTCAGTGCTGTAACCGACAGGCCATTGTCTGAATGTATCCGGGTCTACATAGATATCGATGTATTTACCATGGAAGCTGATATCAAACCAGTCCGTCCCGAACGAATATGCCCCGCCTTCAAGCGTACCGTCCTTAAGGAAGCACTCCCTGGCAAAGTAGCAGTTGTCGGCCTCACTGAAGCCTATCTTCACATATTTATCCTTTCGGGTAGTGAACCAGGCTCCCTCGCTTCTTATTTTTTCTATCATTTCGCCTTTAACAGCTTCTTTTTTGCTGATCATGTCCATTACCTCACGCTGTTCAGTGAAAACGCTGTCCATGTGTATTTTACCATACTGTGATCCTGTGAATATATGCTATACTTCGACTAACAGGAGGTGATAAATAATGCTTAACAAGTTTTGCAAGAAGCCCCTTTATGAGATTACAAGAAAAATGGCAAACGTGGCTATGGGCGTCGAAAAGGCGGACATGGTCATTAAAAACGCCAGACTGGTAAATGTGTGCACCGCTGAGATCCAGGAAGGGATCGATGTGGCGATCGCAGAAGGCCGCATCGCTCTCGTAGGCGACGCCGCACACTGCATCGGTGACAACACAAAGATAATTGACGCAACAGGCCAGTACATCGCGCCGGGATTCATGGATGCGCATATCCATGTGGAGTCCGCCATGATAACCGTAAGAGAATACGCCCGCGCCGTAGTTCCGCACGGAACAACCGGTATCTTCATGGACCCTCATGAGATCTGCAATGTCTGCGGACCTGAAGGCGTGAAGGCAATGATAGATGACGGCAAGGCAGTTCCTCTTAAGGCTATGGCAAACGTTCCGTCATGCGTACCTGCTGTTGCGGGATTCGAAGACACAGGCTCGCACATAGGTCCTGAAGAAGTCTGCGAGATGATGACATGGGATGGTATCATGGGTCTCGGAGAGATGATGAACTTCCCGGGTGTCATCTATGGAGACCCCAACGTGCACGGTGAGCTTGCCGAGACACTCAAGGCCGACCAGGTAATAACCGGCCACTACTCAGTACCTGAGACAGGCCCGGGACTCAACGCTTTTATCGCTTCGGGCGTAAGGTGCTGCCATGAGTCGACACGCGCCGAGGACGTTCTCGAAAAGATGCGTCACGGGATGTACGCTCTGATGCGTTACGGCAGCGCATGGCATGACATGCCTGTAATAATCCGGGCGATACTTGACAACAACGTAGAAGACCGCTTCGCGTGTCTCATTTCCGACGACACCCACCCTGACACGCTCATAAGCGACGGTCATCTCGACCACATCGTGCGCTGCGCTGTCAAAGAAGGCCTCGATCCTATAAAAGCGATCCAGTACGTAACGATCAACCCTGCGACCTGCTTCCGCATGGATCATGAGATGGGCAGCATAACTCCGGGCAAGTGCGCAGACATCGTGTTCTTCGATGACCTGAACGATATTCAGATAACCCGCACGATCATCGACGGAGATGTCGTTTCTGAGAACGGCGAGATGACAGTGGATATCGGTGAATCGAACTTCCCTGATTCGGTCTACAATACGATGCACGTCGGATACGATATCACGCCTGACAGCTTTAAGATCGCCGCACCTGAAGGTGCCGGAGACAGCGTGAAGACACGCGTCATAGAGATAATCCCTAACCGCGTAGGCAACTATGAGAGAATCATGGATCTGAAGGTTAAGGACGGATTCGTCGAAGCAGACGCGAGCCAGGATATCATGAAGATGGCCGTGTTTGAACGCCATCATGAGACAGGTACAAAGGGCTGCGGATTCCTGAAGGGATTCGGGTTCAGGAAAGGCGCTATGGCTCAGACAGTCTCGCACGATGCACACAACCTGCTCGTAGCCGGAACCAATGATGAAGACATGGCCCTTGCTGCTAATACCCTCGTTGAATGCGGAGGCGGAATGTGCGCTGTTGCAGACGGAAAAGTGCTGGCACTCGTACCTCTCCCAATTGCAGGCATTATGAGCGATCAGCCTGTAGAAGAGGTGGCAGACCTCATAAGCAAGCTCGACGCAGCATGGAAAGAGATGGGATGCGTGATCAACTCGCCATACATGACGATGGCGCTGATCCCGCTGGCATGCCTGCCTGAGCTGAGACTTACCAACCGCGGACTTGTCGACTGCAGGACATTCCAGTTTGTCGATCTGTTTGACAAATAAGGTGCTGAATCCAACAGCATATGTCAAAGCATATTAAGAGGCTCCGGAGCCTGACTCCGGAGCCCTTTTGATTTATCTGTTTATCGCCTGCACGATCTGCTATTGTACCTGTTCTCTTATTTCTTCTGTTATGAGCTCTCTCTGATATACATCAGTGAGTATGCCGAAGTACGAAATAACAGTACCCGGTTTAAACATTTCATCCATGACAGTTATCTCGTCTTCTGTTATAACATGCATTTTGTCTCCGTATGTATCTGTTTTTATGAGTTTGCCCGCTTCATCATAGAAGTCGAAGATGAACTCGACCGTATCGCCTGTCTCAAACTGTTCCAGTCCCTTCCTCATGAAGAAATATTGTTTATCGTCATCCTTGCTGTATCCTGTCACATGCCCGGTGAAGTCGTTGTCGGTTTCCTCAGAAACCGGATCCCACTCAATGTGCATGGTGATTTTTTCTTTTCCGTTAAGTTTCGCCTTGACAGTACCACGATAGACGATGCCTTCGTCGGTCGTTATCGGATCTTCGGCTTCATAGCATACAACATGTCCGTTGATGTGCACCCATATGCCGTCCATGCTGACGAGCGGGTGGCCGTTTCCATCTTCATCAGCAAAGTGCTCACGGCCAATGTATAAAAGGCCTTCTTCAGTCTCCAGGTAAGAGGCAACCTCGCAGTCCAGTATGGTATCCCAGGTCTTCTTTGGGAGCTCCGGCAAATAGCCGTTTTCTGTCTCAGTGACCGGTATATCGATGAACAGATCTGTCGTATCGTAATCTTCGAAACCCTTAATATACCATTCTTCCTTGCTGTAATCATAATTCATCAGTTTGCTGAAGAAGCTGTTATCGTCAGGATAGGCGCTCATCCGCTGTGCTGCCATGATACTGCAGAACGTGTCAAAAAAGTTTTGTTCGGTACTGTATTTGACCTCCTTCAGCTGTTGATACTCGTCGGCGTACATAATCAGCTCCTTGTATGGGAACTCTATCGCAAGACCATTGATACCCTCCGCGGAATCGCTGTTACGGTATACAATGCAGGCCCTGGCTGTATCAGCGATTTTGTCGAGCTCCTCGTCTTTCATCACCTGCTGTTTATAGTCAGCATTCTTGAGATTCGTGAGGTAACTGATCATGTCTACCTGCTCTTTGTCTGTGAACTGATATGCTCCTGAGCGGGCTGCAGACATGTTGGCATATACGGATGGATCATCTGTCATGGCGGCAGCTGCCTTCCCGTAAAGGCCGGTAAGCTGTTCATATACAGGTTTCACAAGTGTCAGATCCACCAATGAGAGCGTACATTTAGGATCAGGCTCACCATTATGCAAGACGCGCTGACATTGGTCGTAAGAACTTACCATAGATTTTCCGAACTCTTCAGTGCTGAGCGTCGGGTCTTCTGCCAGTCTGCTGAATCCTGCAGTATAGAACCATCCTGTTCCGGGCTCGGTCTCCTCCGATGCAAGATAGTAATCAGCGTAAGGCTCGAGTGCATACGCGTACTCGACGTTCTGCATCAGACAGGCATCAAATCCTATCAGATCGAATTTCATGTCTGCATCCTTTATAACGTTTATCATCTCCGATGCAGTCAGCAGTGGTTTACCATCATCCCGGCTGTTAAGATCGTCGGAACCATACCCTCTGGCAAAGCCGCCGCCATGATCCCATAGCACCAGCATATATCTGTCAGCAGGATACTTTTTCTTCGCCCATCGGATGAAGTCCGCCAGTTTCTCAGGCTCAGACATACAAGTCTTACTGTCGAGCATCTCCGCTGTTTCAAGATTTCCTCCGCTGATCAGATATCTTCCTACAGTGGAGTCATCAATGCCGGATGTGAACCACCTTTCTGAGCCGCCTGCCTGTACCACGAAATCGACACCATCTCCCTTCGCTGTCGTATCTATCATCTGCGAAATATTGACCGATGCCATACCTCTGGCGTCCTCGAGATTGGATCCGATTATGTACTCCATAACCACGACCTTTTTGGCTGCGGATTTGTCAGGGTAGAAATAGTCTCTTGTGCGCTGACGGCCGATGACAGTTTCATAATCAGCTCCAAGGGTATCTTCCCGGTCCACTACCTCATCGCTGTCAGTAACGTCCCTTAACTGGCTGATCGTGTCATTCAGCATATATTGCGCCACAGGTCTGAATGGATGGACCATTACAGTAGCAAAAAAACATCCCAGAATGAGCGCTGCGAACTCAACAGCAGATATCATGACAATGCCGATATCTCTGATCTTTCGTGCTTTAGGGCTGAGCTCTTTTTCAGGCCTGAACTCAGGCCTACCCAGATAAACACTCTTTCCGAAAGCCAGAATGAGCAGGAATATGACAGGCATCAGTATCAGCCCTACACCAAAAGCTTTGCTTCTTCCGAACTGTTTCGCAAGTCTCCAGTACAGACGAATCATGAATATCCCATATACGATGAGCGCTACAAGCGCCATTACTAAGGAATACTCGTTATTCATTCCCATATATCTGGATGTCAGGAACATGGCAATAGTTATTATTGCCGGTCTCCAGAAGGACCTCATCGTGCGGAACAGATCGGTCGACATCTCCATTTCACCAAGCATCGGGATAATAGCACAGTACTTTCTCTTTCCCATTTTTCCGAGGATTCTGTAGTAGCACAGGATCTGGATCAAAAGTGGGCCGGTCCACACTGCCGGATTTCTGAAAAGATATGTAAACAGCATGCTACAGTTCCTCCTCGAGCGATTTGATCTTATCTGCTATTTTCTGCTTTTCTCCGCGCAAATAGTTCTTAACACCGGTGTTTTTGACTTCACTGCCCTTCACGAGATCTTTGACGGCACTGTACTTGTCTGCAACTGAAACGACGACTCCCTCAATCGAATTAGGTGCTTCGCTTTCACCGGCAGGCCACATGTGCCTCTCAATGATATTCTCGGTTTTTTCAGGCATCTCGCCCACTATTCCTCGTGCAACTTCCACGGAATCTTTCGGATGCTCCCTGCTGCATTCCTTTGCTGAAGAAAACTTCTCGTTTCGTCCGAGTATTCCGAGGTCGTGACAAAGAGCGCCTACGACCACCGCAGGGATGCTGACCTTTATGTTGAGCTTTCTGAGTGCATAGCAAATCATGACGCTTGAAAAAGCGACCCTGAACGTATGCTCTCCGACAGTAGACCACTGGTGATGTGTCTGCATGAAAGCCTGCTTCATCTCTTCAGACTGCAGAACATCATTGCCGTAAAGCATCAGATCTCCCTTGATGCGGTCTTTGCGGTTTTCGCGCTTTTCCCTTATCTGTCTGTGAATAGTACTTTCGTAATATGGTGTTCTCATAGTATTCAGTCCTTTTACATCAAAGGCGATATCATCTTGGCCAGTCCGCCTACCAGCTTATAATACAGCTTCTCTTTCTTTATGCTCTCTGAAGTAACTGTCCTGCACTTTGTCAGTGTCTCCTGAAAATCTTTCTCTATGTCTGCTATACAGTCTGTTTTATACATGTACGTAGCGCACTCGAAATGATGATACAGGCTCCTGTAATCGAGATTTATAGTTCCGACCACGGCCTTGATATCGTCACTCACGAAAACTTTCGCATGTACAAAGCCCGGCGTGTATTCATATATTTTGACTCCTGCTTTATGAAGCGCTGAATAATGTGTCTTTGCAAGCGAGTATGCCACCTTTTTATCAGGAATACCCGGCAATATAAGCTTCACATCGACTCCACGCTGAGCGGCAAAGCAGAGGGCTGTCTCGAGTTCGCCGTCAAGGATCAGATAAGGCGACATAATATGCACATAATCCGTTGCGCGGTTAAGTATGTCCATGTATACGGCTTCACCTGCTTTATACTCATCAAGCGGGCAGTCGCAATAAGGCATCACATATCCTTTTGCGTCATCTTCCTCACATGAAGGCAGTGACAGCCATTTTTCGTAATCTGTTAAGTCTGAACCGGGTTTCAGGTTCCACATCTGAAGGAACATCAGTGCAAAACTTCTGGCAGCCGGACCTTTGAGCATCACCGCCGTATCCTTCCAGTGGCCGAATCTCTCTATGCGGTTGATGTATTCATCGGCCAGGTTGACTCCGCCGTTGAATGCTACCTTTCCGTCTATCACAAGGATCTTTCTGTGATCGCGGTAATTATAATGTGAAGATACTATTGGCACGATCGGCGAGAACGCTCTTGCATGTATGCCCCGAGCCTCAAGGAGTTTGAAATAATCAGCCGGAAGTGTCGACATTTCGCACATGCCGTCGTACATAACACGGACTTCAACTCCCTCATCTACCTTTCGCGTAAGCACGTCGAGTATGCGTCCCCACATGTATCCCTCTTCAACGATGAAATACTCCATGAAGATGTATTTTTCGGCTTTTTCAAGCTCACGGAGCATAGCTTCGAATTTCTTTTCTCCCAGAGGGAAATATGTCACCTGAGTTTTGTCATATACAGGAAAGCAGCCTGTGTGATTGAGATACTTGCTGATGTCATCCGTTCCGGAGCCGTCATGCTCAATTTCTTTGATAACATTCTCAGGCTGAATAAGCATGGTGCGGGTATTGTCGATCTGCTTTACTACATGCTCGGTCTCCATGCGATGTCCGACATTCAGCTGTGTCCACAGCAGCATTGCGGCTCCCGGCAGCGGCAGCAACGATATGATGAGCATCCACGTGAGCTTGGCTGAAGAATCCATGTTGTTGTTGAAAAGATAAATTATCATCACCAATGTGAACACCCACTGTAAATTCAAAAGCACGGGCAGCTCTTTGGTGAACTTCAGATAAGCCATAACAAGAATGGCGATCTGCAGCACGAGCAGCAGCGCGATTATAAAGAATCTGCTGAATATAAGACGCAGAATTCCCTTCCTTACCGGTTTAGCCAGACTTACGATTTTTTCTTCTTCCATTATTTCTGCCCTTTAATTGTGTCTGTTTTTCAGATAATTCCTAATATAATATTTTACATATTTTTTTAGATAATAATCTATAATGTGCTTCATTTATATGATCGTTTTGATCTTATCTATCATTCTGTCAAGGTCAGACCTATGCTCCAGTTCTGTGACCAGCCCGATAGCCTGAGTCACGTTATCCGTTATAATCCCGTCGACCTTAGTGCACAGAAAATGTTTCTGAGAGCCTTTCTCGTTAGCAGTCCAGACCAGCGCCTTCTTGCCCTCCTTATGTATTGCATCTATGGCATCTGCAGTCGCAGATTCTTCCTCGAGTCCTATATAGTCGCAATTGAGTGCAGCTGTTTTACCGAATGACGCGAATGTCAGGAACCCGGTCTGCATCTCCGGATAATTCGTCTCAATATAATCGATCAGATCATACTTCAGCGAGATCAGTACGACCTCGTCTTCCATCTGATATTGTTTGATAAGTTTTATCGCATCATCAGACATCTTCTTATCAGCTGTGTTTCCTTTAAGTTCAGTGAACAGCACTATTCTGCCCTTGCTTGATATCAGCATTTCCTCAAAAGTCGGTACGTGTTCACCATCAATGGACAGCTTTTTCACCTCTCTCAGGGTCATTTCCTCAGGTTTTCTACTGTCCCCGGCTACACGTTTGAAAGTGCCGTCATGATTCAGCACATAATAGCCGTCTTTTGTTCTCTGAATGTCTATTTCGCTCCCGAATGCACCTGCAGCCCATGCTGTTTCAAGTCCTGACAGAGTATTCTCCCTGCCTTCATTGCCGCCTCCGCGATGGGCGATGACTTTTACATCAGTTTCAAGAGGGAAAAGCTGATCAAATCTGACGTACATTACACATACCGATACTGCCACAGCGATCAGTAATATAATACCCGCCATTTTATAACTGACCGGCTTTTCTCTTTTTATTTCTTTGCATTCATACTCACTTCCCTGCTTATATGAATAATACAGCTGGGTCATTTTCATGATATAAAGCGGTATCCCGAAAAGGTCCGCAAGTACGGATACGATCGTTCCGGCAGAGACGAAGAATATGGTAAGCAGGCGGCTCAGCGGGCCGGCCGGGAGCATTGTTATCAGCTTGAGCGGGATAAACAGACATAGTATGGCTATTCCTATAAGCGATACTGCTATAAGGAGAATGAATATTGCATTCTGCTTTATATAATCCTTCCAGTTTGCTTTTATAAGGCGCCTTGAAAGTCTGCCTGCTTCGCTGAGGGACAAATCATCTATGACCACAGCGTGAAGTATAAACAGATTTGCGACTCCCACTGCAAGGAAAAAAAGTACCGCCAGTCCGGCAAGCGCGGAGTAGAGCACCGAGCTTTCAATTACCGACGATATGAATGTCGGTATATACAGTTTCTCTGTAGCTGATATCGAAATCCCGATCCCCAGAATAGGTGCGATAAGAGCGATATACAGAACCACCAGCAATCCTTCCGGGTTGATCAGCTTTCTGACAGAGAAGAATCCTTCTTTTATGCTCTCTTCCATAGAAGCTGTTTGACCGGTAATGAGGTTTCTGCTGAGAACGATCTTGGAATTAAGGTCAAATGCCACATATATGAACAGTGACACGAGACCCAGGATCAGTATAAGTATCCCCTGCCATGTCGTGAAAAGGAATTTCCAGTCACCTGAAGTGACAGCCACTCTGCCGCTGCTTTTAAGCAATACCTGGAACAGCCTGCCCAGCAAAAATATCCAGATGCATATAAGCGCCTTCGTGACTATCTGATAATTCAATATGTCAGGCAACGCCTGTGTGTATGGCCTGAGTCTTTCTTTTATCTGAACACTGTTTTTCATTTTCTTAATGTATTGCCTGCGCTTTTTCTTTCGAGAACATATCTGAACCATGCCGCGTACTCAGCCCCAAGCCTCTTCACGAGTTCTTCAGCTTCTTCAGGTTTCGCGGATGCTGCGTACAGGCACTGCTGAGCTACCTGATACTTTCTTGCAGCTGTCATGCGTGCCAGCTCATCATCCGTATACTTTACGAGGTCAGCCATCTCCTCCTGTGCACGGAAGAATCTGATAAAAGCATCAGCAGTGTCCCGTCCCACGATTGGTTCTATCAATGCGAAATCATTATCTGAACTGTCCAGAACACGCGATACCATCTCCCAGCGGCGCGGATCGGCGTAGCCTTCCGAACCCGTATAGGCTGTTCTGAGATAGAGGTCGTTATTGGCAAGGAATTCCATGACGTATGGATTTATCCTCTTCCTGACAGCCCACGGCATCCAGTTCTCAACAGTCGTCCTGATGTAAATGTGCGCGAACCTCCCGAACAGCGGCTCTGCAAGATCGTGAGCAACGCTGGACTCATTACGGTCATTTCCGGCAGCAACTATGCGTGCGTTTTCAGGGAGCGGCCAGCGGTTGTTTACGAAGCGCTCCAGCACGATCTTGAAGATAACAGCCTGTGTCTGCTTTGTGGCGTTTGTAAGCTCATCAAAGAACAGAATATGAAGCTCTCCGTCTTCGCAGAGGCGCTCCAGCTTGACGAGCCACACCGGTTTGATATCAATGATCTGATCTGTCGTCTCATTGTAGACTGCCCGTCCGTTGATCGTCTCAGGCGTCTCATTTACAAGCTCTATATCGAGTACCTGCGGATCGATCTCCTTTACACGGTCACTCTTTCCGTCACCGGTAAGTCCATGGATGAATACCGGGATGTCCGCTCTGACGAATGCTCTTATCAGATCAAGTTCGTCATGTTCATCTATATGATACGAGGTTCCGGCATCAGAAGAAGCAGTTCTTTCATCATCCTCAGTAAGGAGTTCCTCAATAAAAGCATCACCTAGATATGCATTTGCTTCTTCACGGCTGAGACCGGCAAACAGAGCCCTGCCGCATACCAGCAGTTTGTTGACCTCATCGTAATACCAGCGTATCGGCTTCACCTCGAGGAAGATCTCTTCAGCCGCGTTGGCAACACTCCCGTCGGAAAGCTGCACGTAACCGCTGACCGTTTCTTCAGTGACCGGGACCCTGACTATCTGTTTGGCGCCGAGCCTGTAGACGTCCCGTTTTTCTCCTGCGATGGAATAGCTGGTTCCCGTCTTTTTCAGACTGCCGTCACGATACTGCTGCTCTGCCATATCGCGCATTGAGGTCTCGAGTATGACATAAGGGAATGACCCCAGTTCCACCGTAACGACATCTCCTATCTCACGCGGATGCCTCAGAAGCTTCTCATCACCCGGCTCCAGAAGAAGTGCCGGCCTTACTGCACAAATACTGTATTTGTGGTCGCGCCCGAATCTGTCAACGCAGTCCTCACCTGAAAGAAAGTAATTAACGCAGTTTTCACTTAGAGTGAACCCGTCATCAGGCATGGTGACCAGGACCAGATCGCTTGCCTGCGCCATGGTTCCGACTGTTCTAAAGAGCGGCAGCGCGTTTTCGAACAGCTGCCTATGTGATAAGAAAATCGACTTCATATTTATTTATCTCCTCAGGTTTTTTAACGTATATAACTTTTCCGCCCGGCGGGTCAACCGGCATATCGCTGTACACGAGCCATATCGCATCACACCTTGTTTCGGGCATATCTGCATATCCGTCCGTGAAAACTATCTTGGTTTCTGCATCTCCGGTGAAAGCTTTAACGGCTGTTTCGAAGTTCGTTCCGCCGGCGCCTTTTATCTCGAGCGTCGCTATGTCTTTTTCAGAATGAATTTCCTGGAATCCGTAAAACTCCGTATCAAAGCATCCTACTTTGACCACCGCATCTTCCCTCAGAAGATCTTTTACAGCCCTTACAAAAGCGCGCAGAAGATCCTTGTCAATCGAAGCGCTCGTGTCCAGAAGGATCTCAGCATGTGGTACGGGATACGGCCTGAACTGCTCGATGAGAATGCCGTCCCTTATCCTGTCTGCGGGGAACCAGTCGTAATCCAGCTGCAGACTCGGCTCAAGGAGATCCGACAGGCCTGCTACTGCCTGAGCCAGACCGGGATCTTCTATTTCACGGTCCTGCGCGCCCTGCATGTCTCCGGCCTGTTTGTCCTTATCCGTATCCTGTATCGGAATCAGAACAGTCAGCTCCTCAGACTGGTTCTCTGACTTTTCTTCCTCCGCAAGCTCCGGATCATCTCTTTCGGCCTTTTCATAAAGTATCGTGTACATCTCTTCTGCACTGATGCTTTTGGCCTCCTTTTGCCGGAAGATATTTACCGGCGGCTCAAACCCATCAGAGAGAAGAAGTTCATTTACAACAGCAGCACATGCAAGGTCCCAGATCCTGCGGTCACGTCCTTTACCTCTTTGCTGATGCGCAAGCTGTATATGCATAAGCTGCTGTGCAATCAGATAAGCCTGCGCACCCTGCGGGAACTGTCTCATGCTGCGGCAATTGTAGTATACAGTCTTTTCGCCGTATCCGGTCGGATCTGCCCACGGAGTGTTTTTGAACTCGATGACATTCATCAGGTCAGCCCATTCAGGGCACTTCTCCAGAATATTCTGTTGTGTCTCGTTCAGATCAAATCTATAGTCCATAGCTAATGATGGTTTAAAGAAAACAATCTTCTGTTTCAGACGATCTCGTACTGAAGAAATTTGCTTTTCAGATTTGTGCCCTCACTGATCCCTTCAGGCAGGAGTGCCCGCGCAATAAATACAGGTTCTTCGTTCTTATCTGCGTCTGTCCTTTTAAGCCATGCGTAGTCACCATCTATGCGAATGACAGTGTAATACTTTGTCTCCATAAAATATACTCCTTTGTATTACCGCCCATGTCTTATGTTTTCTCTTATAATATCATATCTGCTGCATACATAAATGCCCCGGAGTTTTCTCCGGGGCATCAATATTATGATATATAATCTTTTCTTGTCAGGCTTTTCTGCTTATTTGAGATATCCTCTGAGCGGACCTCCCGGCAGGTTGGTCACATCCTTGATAGCGTCAGCGATTGGTGCGACCTCAGGATTTGTCCTTGCGAGAGTCTGATCAACCTGTTTAATGATATGTTCATCATATTCACGGTGCGTGACTACATAGAACTCATCCTTTTCAATCGCGTCAAAGACTCTTGCTCCGAATCCCTCGATCGGATAGCCTGTGCTGATCACAAACTGAGCTGCTGCTTTGCCCTTTGCGAATACCTCACCCTGATAATACGGATCATCTCCATGAGCGTATCTAGGCGGACGATACTCATCTGCATGGTCGAAACTGGTGCGCACGAATCCAGGGCAGAATACTCCAAGATGGATGTCTGCTCCGGCTTCCTGCATCTCATATTCGATGCATTCTGACAAAGCGACTGCTGCATTCTTTGTTGTGTAGTATGCAGCCATGCCTGTGCTTGTGATGAGTCCGGCTACAGAGCATGTGTTCATGATATTGCAGTGTGTTCCCTGCTTCTTCATGATAGGAATTACCTGCCTCATGAAGTAAACATGTGACAGGAAGTTTGTGCGGAATATCCATTCCCAGTCCTGAAGCGGAATAACGAATCCCGGTCCAGGTGTGCACGTGCCTGCATTGTTCATCAGGAGATCGATCTGTCCCCACTTATCCATTACTGCGTTGACAACCTTTTCAGTCTCTTCATACAGCGATACATCTGCAGGGATAATCATGATATCCTCGGCACCATATTCCTTAGCAACGTCTTCGATTTTTGCAAGTTCGTCAGCCATGATATCTACTGCAGCGATTTTCATCTTTCTCTTTGCAGCTTCCTTGACAAATTCCTTACCGAAGCCAAAAGCTGCACCGGTAATTATCGCAACTCTGCCGGTAAGGTCCCTGTCTCCCTTTTCATACTCCTTACGCTGTTTGCCAACGTTGCGCAGGTCAGGATTGACATTGTTGACACTATCATAAATCTGCTTTCTGATGACAGGATCGTACTGTGGATGTGTCACGATATAGAACTGATCGTCTTCGATAGCCTTGAAGCATGTTTCGCCAAATCCGTCAATAGGAAGTCCTGTTGTAACTACATACTCACTTGCCTTTTCTGAAGCGAAGAACTCTTCACTCTGATAATACGGATCGGACGGATCTGAGAACCTTGCCGGTCTGTGGCGCTCTGCGTGATGCAGGTCGGTCTGTACGAATCCAGGGCAGAAGATACTTATATGGATGTTCTCAACTCCAATCTCTTTGAGCTCGTTACGCGTAGCACGGCTCAAAGAAACAGCAGCGTGCTTTGTGGAATAGTATCCAGGCATTGCATTGCTCGTAAGAAGGCCTGCAATCGAGCATACATTGAGGATGTTGCAGTGTGTTCCCTGCTTCATCATGATAGGAATTACCTGCTTCATCATGTAGATATGGGAGAATACATTAGCGTACATCATCCATTCCCAATCTCTAAGAGGCAGATTTGAAATCGTTCCTCCTTTACCTGTTCCCGCGTTATTGATCAGGAGGTCGATCTGCCCCCACTTTTCCATAGCGGTTTTAACGACCTTCTGTGTGTCTTCAAACAGTGACACATCAGCCTGCAGGCAAACGATCTCCTCAGCACCAAGCTCCTTTGCCAGTGGTCCGACCAGTTGTACTTCATCGCCCTCGATGTCTACTGCCAGAATCTTCATGCCGCGTTTAGCAGCTTCCTTGACGTATTCTTTGCCGAAACCATTCGCTGCTCCGGTTATGACAGCTACTCTTCCTTTAAAGTCTTTCATAATACCCTCCCCTTGTTGGTATTGTGATGCTTTTCTAACCCTTTTGAAAACTCCGGGGACCGCACTAAGCGGTCCCCAATTAATAAATCACTATTTACGGCCTACTTCCATGAATGCAGTCCTGTCATACCATGCCGGCAGGATCTTCTTCATCGTGGATTCCGCATCAACATCCTCCAGTTTCTGGAGTGCTGTAATGAGCAGGTTGTTTTCAGCATAAGCTCCGCCGATGATCGTATTGACCGGCAGGCAGCCCCATGGATCATCAATGCTGGACTTAAGCTCGAACTTGGTAACGAAGCCAGGCTTCCAGTCATCATATTTGTACTTAACAACGTTTCTCAGCAAGAATACATTGTCAAATCTCCACATGCCGTCTTCTCCAGGCAGTCTGTCGAAGTGGATGTAATAACCGCTTCCGGCTGTTTCTGCCCCAGGGGCAGGTGACTGATAGAGCACGTGCATGAGCGGATGGTTGTAGTATCCAAGCTGCATCTCGAGGTCTATGATCTGAGTGCCTCTTCTTGTTACACCTACAGTGACCTTTCCTGTCTCGTCATTTTTCCTGATTACGAACTCAGCATCCAGTTTCTTAGGAATCGCCGAATTGTCACGTCCGAGCTGTGTAGCCATTTCTGCGCCCTGTCCGCCGAGCAGAAGCGAGATCGTGTACATTCCGAGCTGGCCCTTGTATGTGCAGTATACGCCGAGGATGGTCTCATAGTAGTTGTCTGCGAATGTAGGATCCTTGATGTGGCAGCAGCTTACTGTGACTACTGGCACCGAGAATGGCTCGAGTGGTTCAGGCAGTACCGCTCTGATGCACTCAGGCTGTGTCAGGTATGCTACATATGTACCTTCCTGTCCGCGCATGTGGCTGATCTTCGAGAAGGACTTGAACTGACCGTCGCCGATCTTGAAGCTGAGAGGCTCTTCCTTGAACAGAGATGCTCCTACTTCATATCCGCCGCGTGTTGCAGGAGCGATAGTTCCGTCAACAACAGCAGATCCGATGACCTTCGTGCAGATGCCCTTCTCCTCAAGACCTGCCTTGAGCGACTGATCAGGCTTGTAGCCGAGAGACAGCACTACAGCGTCTGCTTCGATCTTCTTCTCTTCCTTTGTGTCAACATTCTCAACTATAACGCCGTCTGCAGTGATTTCCTTGAGAGCATTGCCGAGCTCGTACTTAGCGCCGAGTGCAGCAAGTCTTGTCTGTACATCCACTACGTTCAGTCTGTAAGCATTAGGAGCAGCTACCTTGAGCATGTCTACGAATGTTACTTCTGCGCCTGTCTCAGCGAGATACTCACCTGCTTCAAGACCTGTGAGTCCTGCGCCGATCATAGCTACCTTCTTGCCGGAGAGGTCCACCTTTCCGTTAAGTACATCGTTAACAGCAAATACGTTATCGCCGTTCACTCCAGGGATCTTCGATGGGAAGATCGAAGTCGAACCGGTAGCGAGTACTACTGCTTCAGGCTCCATGGCTGCGATATCATCTACAGTTACTTCCTTGCCGAGGCAGATCTTTACGCCGGCCTTTTCCATATCCTGCTTGAGATAGTCGATGAACCACTGCATTCTCTCCTTGCGAGGAGGTTTCTTAGCGAGATTTACTGTTCCGCCGAGTTCTTCCTGGCGGTCAACGAGAGTTACATCAACGCCTCTCTTAGCCAGTGTAGCAGCTGCATACATTCCGCCAGGGCCGCCGCCGACTACAACAGCCTTGTGCTCGCCTTTTACAGGCTCGAGATCTCCGTAACGGAGCTCGTTGCATGCACGTGGGTTGACTGCGCACTCATATGGGAGTCCCTGTGCGTTGAGAGCAAGAAGTGACTCGAAGCATCTGAGGCATGCTATGCACTTGTTGAGCTCATCTACCCTGCCTTCCTGTACTTTCTTTCCCCATTCAGCGTCTGCGATCCACGTTCTGCCCATTCCAACGAAGTCTACTACGCCTTCCTCGAGGAAGTTCTGAGCAACTTCAGGTTCACGGATTACGGATACAGCGATTACAGGAATGTTGACCGAATCCTTGACTGCCTTGATGAATGGCTTTCTCCATCCCTGCGGGAATGAGATAGGCTCTACCGAGAAGCTTCCTGTCTCATAGAGACCGTCGGAAACGTCTACGAAGTCGATACCTGCTTCTTCCATGCACTTAACGATCCTGATACCATCTTCGAGTCTGATCTGATCTCCCTCATATCCGAGCTTATCGAGGAACTCGATAACGGATACTCTGCAGCCGAGTACGAAGTCAGGACCGCACTTCTCACGGATGTCTGCGATGATCTCGAGGATCAGGCGCATTCTGTTCTCAAAGCTTCCGCCGTACTCATCATCTCTGTAGTTTGTGTATGGCGAGAGGAACTGCTGAAGCAGATAGCCATGAGCGCAGTGCAGCTCAACACCGTCAACGCCTGCCTTCTTGCATCTGAGAGCAGCATCTCCGAACTGACCTACGAGCTCATGGATCTCATCGATCGTCATAGGTCTTGTCTCCTGCTGTGATACCTTGCATACTCTGTCGGAAGCCGATACGCATGGCTGTCCGCCGATCAGCGAAGATACACCTTCTCTGCCAGGGTGGTGCAGCTGGATGAAAATTTTTGATCCGTGCTTGTGAACTGCTGCAGCCAGCTCTGCTATACCCTGAATGTGATAATCCTTGGTAGCAGCGAGCTGTCTCATCATGCCGGCACCTGTCTTCTCATTGACTCTGCAGATCTCAGGCATGATCAGTCCGCATCCACCGGCTGCTCTGTCTTCATAATACTTGATCATTGCAGCACCAGGTGTACCATCGAGATTAGCCAGGTTGGTTCCCATCGGGGTCATAACCAGTCTGTTCTTAAGCTCGACATTGCCGATCTTTCCTTTTTCAAATAGTTTATCGTACATAAATTCCCCTTTCTTCCCTGAAAAACGCAGGCAAAATAAGCTGGAGATATAAGTTATCCTGTGTAAATTTTATATGGTGCGGCCGCAGGCCGCATTATCACGCCTATCCAAAACAACAAAGGACATTTGTGCACGGTAACCAATGGTGGTGCGGGATAGTCCAAATCAGGCAAATTTACAGCAGCAGCGAACCTTTATGCACTTTGCACATAGGCAACATTGGCATTTGTTACAATTGACTTGTTGTGCACAGTACACTAATGTGTAATCGATAATCTTGCTGTTTTCTGCAGCATTCACCCGATATTTGCAGGAGGACACGCACTATGATATTCCGTGAACTGACCGAACACCTTAAGGCTTTAACTACGATAGAAATAATTGCCGATAACACTGTCTCGGATATAACTGAGGTCAGATTCATGGATCTCCGCCAGACAAATTCAGCAATAACATTCTTTATTTCAGCAATAATCTTAACGGCGTCACCTCGCTTCCTCCGCAGTGCATAATCACCGATAATGAAAACATTGAAAGTCTTTCCACTTCAGGGCGCAGTATAGCAGTGATCCCGGAAGTCGATTTCGGCTTTGTTTTCAACAGCGCGTTTCAGCTGATCATTGATTCTCACAAGGATGGTTACTACGAGTCGATGATGCGGACTCTTGATCTCGTCCGCAACGTTGATGCGCTTATAGACATAGCATCCAGGTCATTCGGGGCCTCCCTGGTCTTCATCGACAGAGATTTCCGTATTCTCAGCTATTCGACTCAGATCCCTGTTACCGACGAGTTATGGAAGCACAATATTGAGCAGGGATACTGTGACTATGAGTTTATAAAGGCGGTCAGATCACTCAAGTCCGTACAGATGGCGGATTCCACGATGATGCCGATAGAAGTGTCCTGTACGTCATCACCTTTCCAGAAGTTCTCATGCAGAGTCTACTGCCGTGACATATGGATAGGCTTTCTGATAGTTATAGAAGGATATGACTCATACAGAGTCGAACATGTTGAAATGCTCAAGGTTCTGAGCGGCGTTCTCGGATATGCCGTGATGAAATACGAGCCGAGCTATCTGTACATGACCAGTGACTACCACCGCTTCCTGTACAATCTGGTAATAGGTGCAGACGCAGCCGCACTTCCTGAAGCCTACATGAATCTCAGCTTCCCTTCCAAGATGCAGGTGCTGTACTGCCGCGCTACAGGCAATCAGTCCATCTTCCCGCAGGAAGGAGCTTTGACAGAGCTCATGACGACCATACTCCCGGGCTGTCATGTCATCGGCAGGCGGCGCAGCGCCATCATTATCGGTAGCCGTGACATGCTGCAAAAGGTAGGGCTTGTACTTTCTGCCTTCCCGGCCGAATGCATTACCAAGATAGGAGTCAGCCTTCCTTTTGAAGATATCTCAACACTCAAGGCTCATTATGATGAAGCCCACGACGCGCTTGAAATGGGTCTCATGCTCGATTCCGATCTGAGCATATATACCTTTGAGGACTATGGAATATATGCCATGTTCCGGACAGTCGGCGAGGCAGAAGATCTCGGCAGATATCTCCACCCTGCACTTCCGATCCTGTCCGACTACGACAGTAAAAACGGAACGCAGCTGGAGCTGACTCTCTATACATACCTCAAGTGCGCATGCAGCACTACAGATACCGCTGATGCCCTTTTCCTTCACAGAAACAGTGTCATTTACAGGCTGCACCGTATTGAGGATCTTTGTGATATTGATCTTTCAGATACCGATACGGGTTTCAGACTCAGGTTGTCGTTCGCGATCAGCAATGTTATAAATCAGAGACGGACCTGGTCAGAAAAGAATCTTACTGCATAACATAACTGATATATCTGCACAAATCATTAACCCGGATGCTCCTTATCTGAGCATCCTTTTTTTATGCTCTTTTCTTTCTCCGGACGGCCTTTGTGCATCTTTGACAATTGCTCCCTTATGTTTTGGTGACGCTGAATATTGTGCAGTATGCACGCATAAACACATAATTAGATAAGATGAAAAGTTATTGCCCGGATTGAATGAGGTGACATATGAAAAAGATTGCAAAGTGTATATTTGGATGCGCAGCGTTGCTTTGTGCAATGCACACAGCAGAATGGTTTCTTGTAGGGCGCAAGGTAGCTGCAGCTGCTGATATTCCTGTAAAAGAAGCTCTTCCGCAGTGTCTGCTCAGAGGTTTCCTCTGGTGGAAGCCTATCAAGGAAGATTTAGGTCTCGAATAAGCTGAAGCATTATTTCAGAAAACATACCGGTTAAGGAGGTATCAGCAATGGATGTTAAGAAAGTTGTAGTTGCAGGCGGCGGTGTACTGGGAACTCAGATTGGTCTCATGTGTGCGTATCAGGGTTTCGATACGACATTCTGGCTCAGATCCGAGAGTTCCATCGGAAGAACACAGCCTAAAATCGAGAGATACTCCGCTCTCATGCTTGAAGATCTGCTGAAAGCCAAAGCTATGATCGGTAACCCTATGGGCGCTTTTATGTATCCAAAGGGACTGATCCGCGACTGGAACAGCATGACAGCAGAGAAGATCGATGAGATGGCCGAGGAAGCAAAGAAAAGATTTGCGGAGAATGTGCACATCGAGCTCGACATGGCAAAAGCAGTCAAAGATGCGTACATAGTAATAGAGTCAATGTCTGAGAATCCTGAGGCAAAGATCGGCGTTTATACAGCGATGAAAGATCTTCTCGACGAGGACACTATTCTCGTCACAAATTCTTCCACACTTCTCCCAAGCATGTTCGCTGAGTACACCGGACGTCCGGAGAAATACTGCTCGCTTCATTTTGCGAACACCATCTGGAAGAACAACACCGCGGAGATCATGGGACATGCCGGAACCGATCCGGAAATATTCCAGAAGGTAGTTGCTTTTGCTGCTGACATAGGAATGGTTCCGCTCCAGCTTCATAAAGAACAGCCTGGATACATCCTTAACTCGATGCTTGTTCCTTTCCTCAGCGCAGCACAGGGACTGTGGGCAAACGGTGTTTCTGACCCTGAGACCATCGATCTTACATGGAGACTCGCAACAGGCGCACCTGCAGGACCATTCCAGATCCTCGACATAGTCGGCCTTGAGACAGCCTATAACATCAACCAGATGAAGCCGGCTGCACAACAGGAAGGAACAACAGAATACAAGATAGGTCAGCTCCTGAAGGAGAAGATCGACCGCGGTGAAAAAGGCGTTAATTTCGGTAAAGGATTCTATGAATACTGATGCACAGGAGGTAGATCAGAAATGAAAGATTTTAAAGGCAGAGTCGCCCTTATAACGGGTGCTGCTCACGGATTCGGAAAAGAATTCGTAAAGCAGGCCGCACAGCGCGGCATGAAGATTGCAGCCGTAGATATTATGGAAGATGCGCTTAAGGAGATCGCTCCTCTCGCCGAGGAACTCGGAGCTGAGAAGATCCTGCTCTTCCCTTGTGATGTCACTGAATATGAGCAGGTAAAATGTGTTGTTGCAAAAGTTGTGGAAGAATTCGGTCAGATCGATCTTCTTATGAACAACGCAGGCGTGGCCACTTTCGGAGCGGTTTGGGCCGTTCCGCCAATCGAATATGAGTGGATCATCGACACCAACCTCAAATCGCATATCTATTTCATGCACGAGGTAATTCCTATCATGATGAAGCAGGGAACCCACTGCAACATCGTCAATACATGCTCAGCCGCAGGCACATTCACTTCAAAGAGCGCTGCTGCTTATCAGGCATCCAAGTTCGGTGCACTGGCTCTTACGGAGTCCGTATACTATGACCTTGCTGATGCCGGTGCAGACATCCACATGAGCGCTTACTGCCCTGGATTCATCCAGACACATCTGGATCACTCCGAGGAGTATAAGCAGGATAAGTACAAGATCGAAGATCCGTACTATGGGAGCAAGTACCACCAGGCGATGCAGGGAGCCGCAACTTACCTTATCAAGACCGGTCGTGCGATCGATGAGTCAGGTCCTATCGTATTTAAGGCAATAGAGGATGATCAGCTCTACATCATCACACACGAGCACTATGACAAGTACATACAGCTCCGCTGCGAGAACATGCTGGCAAGAAAGAATCCTGAGCTCATTCCAATAGATCACAATATCCAGCAATAAGCGCTGCAGGGTACTAAGGAGGTTTATATGTACGATATTCTATTCCAGAAAGGAAAAATCGGTAACGTCGAGCTCAAGAACAGGCTCGTCATGTCTCCGATGGGAAGCAATCTGGCTGAGCTGGACGGCTCCTGCGGAGACGCAATGATCGCTTACTATGAAGAAAGAGCCAAAGGCGGCTGCGGCCTGATCATACCTGAGATCTGCCGTGTAAATGATGCTACAGGCGCGGGTTCATTCAGGCAGCTTTCAGTCACAAAAGATCGCCACATCAAAGGTCTCTCAAAGCTTGCTGCAGCTATACATAAGCATGGATCAAAGATCTTTATCCAGCTGCACCACCCTGGCAGAGAAGGTGTATCCAGACTGATCGGAGGTCAGCCTTGCGTATCCGCTTCTGACAGAGTTTGCCTGTACTCTCAGCAACCGACCAGAGCTCTGACACATGACGAGGTACTGGAGCTGATCGAGCAGTTCAGCGACGGTGCTGTAAGATGCCAGAAAGCCGGCATCGATGGTATTGAGCTCCACTGCGCGCATGGATATCTTCTCGAGCAGTTCCTCTCGCCATACACCAACTTCCGTGAAGATGAGTATGGCGGCAGCTTCGAGAACAGAATGCGCTTCGTTAAGGAGATCATTGAGAAGATCCGCGAGAAGTGCGGACCTGACTATGTTGTCGGCATGAGACTCTCCGTGGATGAGATGCTCGCGCACAACGGTGTAACAGAACCGTTCATCGACCTCGAAGAGGGTGTTAAAATCGTTAAATATTTCGAAGAGGCCGGCATAGACTTCATCGACGTAAGCTGCGGTATCTATGAAACACTCAACTGGGCTATCGAGCCTACATCATTCCCTGAGGGCTGGAGAAGACCTATGATCCAGGCTGTAAAGGATGCTGTAAAGATTCCTGTAATGGCTGTATCAGCCATCAGAAGCCCGGAGATCGCAGCACAGTTCATGGAAGAAGGCGTATACGACTTCGCGGAGTTCGGAAGAACATGGCTTGCAGAGCCTGAGTGGGGCGTCAAGGTACAGGAAGGCCGTATCGATGAGCTCAACAAGTGCATCAACTGTCTGCGCTGCTTCGAAACACTTCTTACCATCAACGCTCAGCTGCAGCCGTTCCAGTGCGCTGTCAACCCTCGCATGGGCAGAGAGCTCAAGCTCGGTGATCCTGAACCTGTTACAGACGGAAAGTGCGTTGTAGTAGTCGGCGGCGGCCCTGGCGGAATGCAGGCTGCCAAGACTCTTGCAGAGAGAGGCGTCAGGGTAACTCTGTTTGACCGCAGGGAAGAACTCGGCGGGACCATTAACCTGGCCAAGCTCCCTCCGCTAAAGGAGAGAATGCAGAACTACATCGACTACATGGGCAACCAACTCTGCAAACTCGGTGTGGACGTACAGCTCGGCAAGGAAGTAACAGCTGACGATATAGCTGCAATGAAACCTGATGCAGTTGTTCTTGCGACAGGTTCAAAGAGCATCGTTCCTAAGAGCATTCCGGGCACTGACGGAGCCAATGTATTCACTGTAGAGGACACTCTCACAGGCAGGGTCGACCTCGCAGGCAAGCATGTAGCAATGATCGGCGCGGGTCTTACCGGACTTGAAGCTGCTGAGTTCCTCGGCGAAAAGGGAATCAAGGTCACCGTCGTTGATATGGTGGATCGCCCTGCTCCGACTGCTTATATCGCCAACGTAATGGATGTAATGAGCAGAATAAAGAATATGGATATCGGTTTCGAGTTCAAGAACGCTCTTAAGGCAGTCGAAGCTGACGGCGTATGCATCGAAAATGTCGAAACAGGCGAGCAGAAAAAGATTGCCTGCGACGCTGTAGTAATGTCGCTCGGATACAAGCCTGATCAGAGTCTCAAGGCTGCTCTTGAGGAGAAAGGCATCTGCGTTAAGCTGGTTGGATCCGCAATCAAGGATGGCACAATGGGTCCTGCAACAAGATCCGGTTATGATGTAGGTGCTGAGCTGTTTAAAGCTCCGAAGCCAAGCTTCGTAACATCGCCTGAGAAGATGGCCGCATTTGCTACGGACTGCGCAATGAAGAAGCAAGAAGGCGTATATATGCTGTACGCTACCAACCCTGAAGCTATCAGGAGGATCCTGCCTGCACCTCTTGAGCCATATGCACTGCCTCTTGTTTACGTATCAGCTAACCACATCAATGAGCCTACTTTCGCAGATAACTATTATGAATCGATCCTCGGTGTTTATGCAACATACAAGGGCCAGCTCGGACTTTACTGCATCAGCCTCGTACTCGGTGGCCAGGGTGCAGAAATGGCAACGGCTCTCGGCCGCGATGTTCTGGCAATTCCTAAGAAGGTAGATGCTGAATTCGTCATCAGAAAAGATGATGAGAAGGGCAAGGTCGATGTCAGCGTAGCAAGAAGAGGCACACAGCTCATCAACATGAAGCTGAGACTTGGCGAATATAACCACCCAATGATGCACCTGATCATGCAGGCGCCTGCGCCTGGCAGAGAAACCAAGGGCTTCGGATACTACTTCCACTTCGATCAGATTCCTGATGAGAATGGCGGTTCGAAGTTCAGCACATGCCTCACCAGTGTGCTGTGCCAGTATGAGTACACTGGCTGGATCCCTGCATTCGTTGAGGATTTCGAACTGAAGTCCAGCGTAGATGATCCATGGGCAGAACTGCCTGTTGAGACCATCATCGGGGCAGGATACTCCAACAACAACCTCTTCCTCGGAAACAGTCTGTTCTGCGAAGAGGCTGATCCGGATGAAGTAATGCCTAAGATTATGCCTGCATGGTATGACCTCAGCGCATTCGGAGTAACCGGAAGAAAGTAATTCCTGCAAATACAGATCATTAAAAAATGATCAACAGAAGAAGGAGCTGACACATTTATCAAAATGTGTCAGCCCTTTTTTATAGCAAAGAATTTTAATTCTCATGACAGAAACACTTCTCCGGAATGTATCATAACTCGTTGCGCATCATGTCTTCGAAGCTCTCACGCTTTACGACCACGCGTGCCTTTCCGTCTGCGATCATCACCATTGCCGGTCTCGGAACTCTGTTATAGTTTGAGGCCATTGCGTAGTTATATGCGCCTGTCGTGAGCACTGCAATTATATCACCTCTTTCCGGCTTAGCGATACAGATGTTCTCAGCGATACGGTCGCCGCTCTCGCAGCATCTGCCGGCGATAGTGCATTCGTAATCCGCCTTTTCACCTGCTCTGCTCGCGTTGAGCACCGTATACTCTGATTTATACAGAGCATATCTCGGATTGTCCGTCATGCCTCCGTCTACCGTTACATAGTTGCGGTAACCTTTTACTTCCTTGACACCACCTGTCTGATACAGCGTAACACCTGCATCGGCGACTATGCTGCGTCCAGGTTCCATGAATACAGCATCCAGCGCAAAGTTATTCGCCTCAAGCGCGGCGTTCAGATGATCCGCAACCTCTCTGATCCTGGCCGGAATGTCAGAGACCGGATCGTTCTCCGTATATCTTACTCCGAATCCTCCGCCGATGTTCAGTACCTTTATTGTATAACCGAACTCATCCCTTACCTTTGCTGCGTAGCTGATAAGGATCTCCACCTGCCTGTTGAACGAATCGCTCTCAAAGATCTGAGAACCTACATGGCTGTGGAATCCTGCCACCTCTACGTTGCTGCACTCCAGCGCGGTTTTTACGAACCCGTCCGCCTGGCCTGTATCGATCGGAACACCAAACTGCGAATCAACCTTTCCGGTATTGATGGCTTCAAGCGTATGCGGATCGAGTCCGCAGGTGAGTCTCAGAAGCACCTGCTGCGTGATGCCGGCTTCTGCCGCAACACTGTTAAGAACTTTAAGTTCATTGAGGTTATCGACTACAAAATATCCGATCCCGCTTTTGACACCGTATTCTATATCCGCATCAGTCTTATTGGTTCCATGAAAGAACATCTTCTCTGCAGGGAATCCCGCAGCGAGAGCTGTATATATCTCTCCCGGCGACACGACATCCACACACAGTCCCTCTGACTGTACCACAGGGTAAATGCCTTTGAAACACAGCGCCTTGCTCGCGTAAAGCGGAGCGGACTCAGTACCGAAGCACTCATGCATGGCATTGACGTAAGTCCTGCAGTTGGCACGTATCACTTTCTCATCAAGCACATAAAGCGGTGTGCCGAATTCAGCGGCAAGCTCTGCGGTATCGAGTCCTCCGATGGCCAGATGACCTTTTTCATTTATGGTCAGGTTATCATATAACATAAGTTTCACCTTTAGTATGCGTATCAGAGCATGTGCGCGAGAAGCTCTTCCCTTGTATGGTGCGAGAGGTATGCCGGCGGCACATCGAAGAGTGTGCGGGCGCCGCTCTGGCCTTCGCTGTTCATCTTGTATGCTGCGCGTGCTGCGGCTGCCAGTATGCTTCCTGTAAAGAACGGATTGGAGTCAAGGTTCAGAGTGAATTCAACTGTGTTGTCAAACTCACTGTCAAGCCCGGTGCGGCCGCTTCTGATAACGCTTCCGCCATGCGGAAGTCCGCTGTGATCTCTGTTGAGTTCTTCCTGTGTGATGAACGTTACTGTCGTATCATAAGGCTCAAAATAGTTAGGCATCGTCTTGATCGCCTCTTCAATAGCCGCCTTATCAGCTCCATCCTCTGCCACTACCCAGCATTCTCTGAGGTGCATCTGACGTGCAGTGAACTCAGGGTGTTCGTTATTTCTGACGCTTTCTACAGCAGCTTCTATCGGCACTGTATACTGTCTTGCGTCTTTGACCCCTTCGATCCTTCTTATTGCATCAGAGTGACCCTGGCTGACCCCGCGTCCCCAGAATGTATAGCTGTCGCCCTCAGGAAGTGCCGAATCCGCCAGTATCCTGGCCAGTGAGAAATATCCCGGATCCCATCCGCATGATATGATCCCGACCTTGCCGGCAGCCGAAGCTGCAGCATCAACATTTGCAAAATGCTCAGGTATGTTGGCGTGATTGTCAAAGCTGTCGATCACATTGAACTTCGCGGCAAGTTCGGGTGTCATCCATGGCAGGTCTGTAGCACTGCCTCCGCATATGATCACTACGTCCAGATCATCCTGCATGCTGCCGATCTGGTCATATGCCAGTACAGGAGTTCCCGTGACAGTCTTCACTGATGAAGGGTCCCTCCTTGTAAATACGGCTCTAAGCTCCATGTCGTGAGACCTGGTAACAGCCGCCTCAACGCCTCTTCCGATGTTTCCATATCCTGCAATACCGATCCTAATCATTGTTTTCTCCTTTTCTCTTATCTCCAGTCCCGCTGCCCGCAGACAAATGCACCAACAGTCCCCTTATCTGTCAGCTTCAGTCTGCAAGCAGATCATCCATGTTATATAAGCCCGCTGGCTTTCCGGCAAGGAACCTCGCTGCGGCTACCGCCCCATCTGCAAACAGAGCCCTGTCGTGCGCCTGGTGTGCCACAGTAATGGTCTGTGTGTTGGTGCCGAACATCACCTCATGTGTACCGACGATGTTTCCCATCCTGATGGCACTTATGCCGATCTCATCAGGCTCGCGTTTTGCCATGCCCGATCTTCCGAGATTGTAGTGGAGCTCCGGTCTTGCTTCACGCACAGCATCAGCCAGCATTATTGCGGTGCCGCTCGGAGCATCAACTTTTCTGTTGTGATGAGTCTCTACGATCTCGATATCACATGCGCCGAACTTTGCGGCCACTTCTTTTACGACCTTTGCAACGAGTGCGACTCCAACAGACATGTTGGCAGACTTGAAAACAGGAATGCTTTCAGCTGCCTTTGCTATATATGCCAGTTCCTCATCAGTCTGACCTGTTGTGCAGACTACCGCAGGAATCCCTCTTTTTACGCAATAGTCCATCAGGTCAGTTGTTACTGTATGATGTGAAAAATCTATCACCATATCCGCAGGGCCCTGATAGGCGTCCAATGTGAGATATGCGCCGTCCGCCCCCGTAGGAGTTACTCCGGCGATCACCTCCATGTCGTCCGTCTGCGCGATGACGCGGGCAAGTATCATGCCCATGGCTCCGTCACTGCCATTGATTATTACTTTCATAGCTGGATCCTTCCTTTGTTAGCCCTCAATGATTCCCAGATCTACCATAGCCTTGCGCAGTCTCTCCAGGTTAGGTTCTTCCATGCGGTACAGCGGCGATCTGAGAATAGGATCGCACCATCCCATCATGGCGAGCGCTTCCTTTACAGGAATAGGATTGACCTCACAGAAGAGTGCCTTTACCAGCTCATTGTACTTGCACTGCAGAGCAGCTGCGCCTGCTGTATCGCCTTCCCAGAACTTCGTGCAGATCTCCTTTGTCTCTGCAGGGATCACGTTTGACAGCACCGAGATGACGCCCTTTGCTCCCATCGACAGGAAAGGTACTATCTGGTCGTCATTGCCTGAATATATGTCAAGCTTGTCGCCTGCAAGAGCAAATGTATCGACAATCTTTGAGATGTTGGAGTTGGCTTCCTTGATAGCAGCTACTCCGTCGATCTCCGCGAGTTTGACGTATGTAGACGGCTCTATGTTGAGTCCTGTTCTCGAAGGAACATTGTATGCGATGATCGGCACATCACTTACGCTTGCGTACTCGTTGAAGAGTTTGACCAGACCGTTCTGTGTAGCCTTGTTGTAATATGATGTAACGATCAGGCAGGCATCTGCTCCTGCATCGCTGGCGTACTTTGTGAGCTGCTTTCCGTACTCAGTGTGGTTGGAGCCCGTACCTGCAATAATCGGAACTCTTCCGTTAGACCTTTCTACTGCGTAGCTGATGCACGCCTTATGCTCTTCATCTGTGAGTGTTGAGCCTTCACCTGTTGTACCGGCGATTACGAGAGCATCGATGCCCGATTCGATCTGCCAGTCGATCAGTGCTCCGAACTGATCAAAGTTGACTCCATCCTCTGTCATAGGTGTGATGAGAGCTGTTGCGACTCCTTCGAAAATAGTGTTGGTTCTTGCCATTGTTGTTTACCTCCTCATTTTGAATAATGGTCCAAGAATGAGATAAGGCTATCGTTCAGATACTTCAGAGACTGTCCTGATTAAAAAAGCAGCTGACACGGATCAGCTGCTCATGACAAATCAAAACAAAAAACTCTGATTGCTTATCATGGATAGCGCTCCGCGTTTTCGCGACAGTCGTCCGCATCTTATTACGTCCGCCCAGATCAGCCCGGATGCAGCCCGGCCTCACTTCGGCGTCAGCCCCTTTCGATCCTCCCTGCACTGCATTGATAAACGGGATCACTACTGATGACTTGACGCGTCCTCTATCTCAATTGAAGAAATTTTATTATGTATTCTGCATTATGTCAACGTCTGGGTGCCATTCTTTGGGTTTTTTAACAAAAACATGGCAAACGGGGATAATTCTCCGCCGGGTTCAGGCGTCAAACAGGAAGCTGATCTGCCCTGATTCCTGCTCACATGTAAGCGTAGCCTGCTCTCTGTCGAGAAAATCCGACAGTCTTGCATCATCTTCGATCCACGTCCTGATCTCATCTCTGCCTATCATGACAGGCATGCGGTCGTGGACTTTGATCATCGATCCGTTTGCCTCTGTGGTAAGCACTGTATATCTGGGTATGCCCTGCTCCTCACGGTAAAACCCTGCAAGCAAAAGCAATCCGCCTTCAGGTGAAGTGAAGCGGTATTTAGCTTTGTGAGAGTCCCATTCATAAAAACCACTCGCAGGGATAACACATCGTCTTTTTGCAATACTGTCCGCAAAAGTTATCTTTTCCCGCGCAGTCTCCGCTCTGGCATTGATGATCAGACCTTTCTTCACAGGATTACTGAAACCCCAGACCATCTCCGATGCTCCTATAACACCGTCATGAGTGCTTTTTATCTGGTTGTCTCCGTGGATCACAACAGCAGACTGCGATGGAAAGATATCTCTGCGGGCTGATCCAATGGATGGAAGTTCTGACAGCTTTACCACCATCTCGGCCTTCATGAGCTCCCTCAGTTCTATTTCAAAATCTTCGTAATAATATCTGCAGCACATATCCTGACTGTGATTTTCCTCTTTTCGCCTCAATCTTCATTGATATCTCTGTACAGCTTGTTTATCGATGCCTGAGCATGTTCTGAAATATGCTTGTTTTTGATGTGGTCCCGAAGATCCATGATCGCCAGCATTTCGTCAGCGACATCTTCAAGCCGGTGATTTCCGCGGGAAATATAGCTCATCATCCTCTCCGCAGTGAAATCAGTGTTCATCTCAACACAAATCAACCGGGTGAACTCCTCCGGATAACCTTTGCGAATCATCAGTTCATAAAGCAGTTTACTCTTTTCACTCATAAATCTGTCTCTTTTTTCATAATACCATATCCGAATAAAGGGACAGCATTAAAATGCCGTCCCTTTTGACTTTTACTATGCTGATGTGTCTCTCAGCGTACAAATGGTGCACGATACTCCGCATTGATCTCGCGGATCTCCTTTTCTCCATCGATGTATGGCTGATAAAGAGAATCTATCGTTCCTCCGCCGCGGTTATCACATCCCGAACAGAATTCACATTCGATCCCACAGTTACCCCAGAGTGACTGACGTACGATCTGTTCTCTCTCTTCACGTGTCGTATCCTTGATAAGAATTGACTTCATAGTGCTGCCTCCGAAATCTCACCCTTATTTTATTTCTTAGAGAGTTCAGTACACTTCTGTTTAATTGCCTATTATTTTAATAGGTGTTTTTATTTGTGCACATTATCAACCTTTCTATTGATTATGTCAAGCCTTTCCGGACATCCGCTGTTGTTAATATATTGAGCACCCGATCCCGCTTATGCTTCTTTTTTCAGATCCTCAACTGCTTTTTCAACATTCAGCCTTGTCAGGATCAGTGTGATCAGCAGGTTGAATATCATAGGAAGCCACAAATACATTACGTGCAGCATATTGATACATGACGCAGTCTGTTCGGCAGCTCCGCCTATATAGCCGCTGAAGCTGAGAAGCCAGCCGGCAAGCGCGGTACCGATCCCGCCTCCGAGCTTAGTACCAAGGGATGTGCATGAATACATGGTACCATCTACACGCTTGCCGTGTGTAAGATATGTATATTCCGAACAAGTCGCGATAAGAGCATTCATATCTCCCTGGAGCGGGCTCATTCCGAATGCCGCGATTGCAGTGCATGCAAGCATGAGAGGAATGCTGCCCATATAGCCTGCTATGACGACACCAAGCCTGCCCAGAGTACCTGCAGTGTAACCGTACAGGTTCAGTTTATACATGCCTTTGAACTTCAGTACAAGTGCAGGTGTGAACAGCAGACCTATTATCATAGGTATATTGATAGCCCAGGAGAAAACGCCCAGTAAATTGGCATTTTTAAGCACATAGGTCATGTAGTATATACCCATGTTCAGAGTAGCTGTATAAATCTGCATGAGAATGTACGAAGCACAGATCATCAGATAGTATTTGTTTTTTATTAGCAATTTGAATGCGTCTATAAGGTTGTATTTTTCATCAGTATGGTCTTCTGCCGCTTCACCATGTACAGTTTCGCCTTCTGCAAGCTCTTCCGGCGACAGCTCTCTGACTGACATAACGGAGATCGTGTTGGATATGATACCGACTATTGCATATATGATAGCCACTGTCCTCCATGCAGCAGCGGTTCCGCCAAAATGCGCCACGAGACCCACAGTTATCGTCTGTATCAGCATACTGGTACCAAATGCGAACCAAAGCTCCGGAGAAATCTCCGGGGCTTTGGTTTGCCTTTATATCAGTATGCCTTCAAGATGGTCACACTCATGCTGTATTATCTGCGCAATATATCCACTGAATGTCTGAGTATGCTCTGTAAAGGTCTTGTCCAGATACTTTACTGTGATCTGGTTATATCTGATCGTTTTTCTTTCCCCAGGCAGAGAAAGGCATCCTTCTTCGGTCTCATATGCACCGCTCTTTTCAGTAATGACCGGGTTTATCATAACGATATTGGCAAAACCGGCAGCCACAATGATAATCCTCTTTCGATATCCGATCATATTCGCGGCCATTCCGACACAGCGCTCGCGATTAGCTCTCAGAGTATCCTCGAGGTCCTGCACGACAGACAGATCGGACTTTGTTGCTTTTTCGGATCTCTGATTCAGGAAGAATACATCTCTGACGATAGGTTTTACCATTTGAACTACCTCTCATTATTATCGTCTATACATCTACATATACAGTCAAAGCAACGATAGCGATCGTGATCTCTGTCTTTGGTTTTCCGTTCAGGGCAATACCCTCAGGGTTTGCTCCGCCCTGATGCACCTCAGCATCCACATTCCACCAACTGAGATAATCTGTCACTACTGACGGATCAACTTCTTCAGGATGCGGTGCATAGATATCAGCCTTGATATACGCCTGTGTCTTTCGGTCGGTTATATCAAATATCTCGGATATCCCTGCCATGCAGCAGTGATGTATCGCATCTTTAGTAGCCTTAAGCACGGCATTATTCTGATCACCGCCGTGCATATCCACGCCTTGTCCGAATTCTATAATAAGTCTCTTCATCGCCATATTCTATTCTCCTCTATAGGTTCAGTTAGTGCCAGCTGAAAGCCGGTATACCTGTTTTTAATGATACCATATCCACCGCATAATAAATGCCCCGGAGTGCATTGTATCTGTTCTCTGCGTGCTGTATCATCGATTCATGAAGGAATCCGAAAAAGGAATGCCTATAGCTTTAATAATATCTATTATTCTGCTGTGTATTTCAGCGGTGCTTTTGATTGCCGCAAAAAATATTCACGGCTTTGCCGAGTGGTATAGCGTCAATATCTATTCTGTGATCACAGGTACTATAGGACGTCTCACCGGAGCTGTTCCTTTTTCCGGTGCCGAAGCCGCCGTCTGTCTCCTTCCGTTGATTATCATGGTGGATATCGTGCGCTGCCGGAAACGTTTAAGGACAGCATTCATGCATATAGTACTTATCGTATCGGTACTTTTCTTCCTGTATGCGGCGAACTGCGGGATCAACTATCACAGAAACACGTTCGTTGATCAGGGAGCCCTGTCCAATGCACAGTTTACGGAAGAGCAGCTTGCAGACTTCTGCGAGTATATTGCCGGGCAAATAGAAAAATGCGGTTCATCGCCTGAGTATCCGCAGGGCAAAGTGCTTGCAGATACTGCCAGGCTTTCCATGAATAAGCTTTCAGAAAAATATCCATCTCTGAGCGGATATTATCCTTACCCAAAACAGCTCACTCTGCTATCCCGGGTATTCTCCAGTATGGGCGTCAGCGGTATTTACTCACCGTTCACTGTAGAAGCCAACATAAACGGTGAAATGCCTGGGATGGAAAAGCCCTTTACTGCATGCCATGAGCTGTCTCACCTAAGGGGATATATGAATGAAGGTGAAGCTAACTATATAGGCTGGCTGGCCTGTATAGGATCCGATAATCAGTCATTCAACCGCAGCGGATGGCTTATAGCGTGGATGCATGCCGGCGGTGCGCTCAGAAGAATTGATCCCGAACGCTATGAAAGGCTCCGCGAAAGCCTCCCCTCATATGCTGTTTCCGAGATCGAAGAAAACAGTCTGTTCTGGTCTTCCCATGAAACCAAAGCTTCTGAAGTGCAGGATCGCGTCAATGATGCTTATCTGAAAGCAAATGATCAGAAAGACGGGATACAGTCATATGGAATGCTTACAACGCTGATGCTGATGTACTACTACGATCAGGCATCTCCTAGTCAATAGATACTATTCATAAATAAAAAAGGTCCGGCGGACCCTTTTGCTAATCTGTTTTAATCATTAGGTTTTAGAGTTATATCTACTCCGTTTACACTAACACTCTCTCCTGCAGGCACAAGTATGTAAGTAACTCCGTCGATCTTTTTTGTCTTTATTCTCAGCGCGGTTTCAGGATCAGTTATGATCTTTGTCTCTGGAGTCCTGACTTCAAACGACCTCTTTTGTATGAGATTTCCTATATTAAACGCTGAAGCTCCGTCAAAACGTTTTCCTACTGATTCACCGAAGCTCCTGATCTTCTCATCAGATATACCCTTGTCCGAAAGGATGTCTTCTATATCCTCAATGTAAACTTCTGCTATTTCGGAAGGGCTTACTTCGTGGATTGCCTCAGCTTTTGCTGACAGCTTCGCCTGAAGAGATGTTACTACATCCAGGCTGCATTCCTTTCCAAGCGCTTCGGCAAGAGTGAAATTGAAAGTTTCCTTCTGTACGTCAGCGGCCATGGGTGGATTATCTATCGTAAATAGGGCTGTGATAAGCTCGCCATGATTCACGGACGTGCTCTTTGTATAATACTGGACCTGATATATATCAGCGCTGCCTTCATCCAGGACCGGAAATATGAATCCTATTGCAGGCGGCGCAAGAAGCGTTCCGGTTGAAATACCTCTGAACTCCTGCTGTACGGGCAGATACTGCAGCGCGGCTTTGGATGTTTTTACAGGGCAGATTGCGCAGATGAAATAATCGAACTGCTCATTTGATTCTTCGGACCACTCTTCATCCTTAACATCTTTAGTGCTGAGATCGTATGTATCCGCTGCCAGGATTATTACGTAGCTGTCACCATCCATGTCAAGAGATCCGATGATCCTTTGATATAGCAGTTCTCTCATGTTCTCATCTCTCAGCTGAGTGCTTTTGAGCGCCATGAGAAGTTTGTGCTCATCGCTGTTTCCCACTTTATCTGTTGGTAACTCCAGAGATATCTGATTTCGCTCCGCCTTGCCGGACAGCACCTTTTTAAGGATGGCGGCATACATTTCACGTTCTTCAGTTTCCATGTCGAGTACCGGGATCTCCATAGTTGTGACTATATCTCCGGCGGCATTGACATAGCATCCGTATATGCTTCTGAAATTGCTCAGAGTAGTATCTACTCTTTTTCTTACTCTCTTTATCTCTTCGGGTCTCATCATAATCTCCATTCCGGTTCCTCGATAACTATGCGTCTATATTCGGCGCCAAAGGCATGTTCATTGAAAACCTTTATGTCAGACCCGAATACAGGGGAAATGGTATAGGCGAAGCCATGATGAGGGAGCTCTGCCGCATCGCGGTAAGCCGCGGATACAAGAAGGTCGAATGGCACTGCCTGGAGTGGAACGAACCGGCAAACCAATTGTATCTCAAACTGAATGCTACCCAGAAGAAAGACTGGATATTCTACCGTCTGTTCGGAGATACACTTGAGGAACTAGGCAAATGAGAACTTATCAGTCTGTTGCCGATACGAGCATCACTACATATCTGTTCATGCTCTTGTCATAAATGCTCCAGCAACATGCGCCATACCATTCGTGTCCCGCATCAAATAAATCCGACCAGTCAGTCGTCCATTTATATATTTCAAGCTTATCTGTACCCTTTGGAAAAAGAGCCTCATTCACTTTTTTAAAGTCTTCAGGCTTATTTCTTCTGCCATGCACCGGTTCCATGACAGCATACCAGTAAGGGACTGTAGTTCCACAGTTCTCGTCATTTGGTTCCCATTCGGCATCATAATAGACATTGCCATAATAATCGATCTTTACAATATTCGGACAATAGAAAAAATCATTTGGTTCCAATGGAGTTGGTTTAGCCTTATCGATATCATAGATCAACGGGGACAACTTATCCGCCGCATCATCTCCACATCTTTCTCTGATGCCCTTAAGATCCTCTATACTGTTTTCTGCCAGGCGGTCAAAGACAACTATCAAGGCCTCCCTGTGAGATTGCAGGCCTTCATAAGGTTTATCACTTTTTAAAAGATGATAGTCAACCTCACCGACAAAATAGTATTCGTCATCCAAATCATACGGTCTTATA
>JBGUKU010000071.1:0-24658 GCA_045114615.1 Anaerovoracaceae bacterium | reverse complement strand
GCCACCCATTCTTTACAGGCCAGCAGAAGTTTGCTAACAGAGGCGGCCGCGTAGAGAAGTTCAAGAACAAGTACGGCCTGAAGTAATAAACAGGAAATCAAAGCCGGAGCTCTTTCGCTCCGGCTTTTATCATAAGAAGAGAAACCTCATATAAAATAAACTCATGCTGTAATGGCACAGCGTTTTTGATATAATTAATTGGTTAAGATTTAAAAGGAGAAAACAATGACCGACAGAACTGGACGCAGAATACTTGAAGGACGATAGCGGACTGCAGTTAGTATCCGTTATTGATTTTGCGTACAGAAAGAGGAATATATATGTTTGATAAATTAGACTTTATTACTGAAAAATATAAGGAGCTCTCCGAGAAGGTTGCAGATCCGGCTGTTATTGCCGATCAGAAGACATGGCAGAAGCACATGAAGGAGATGGCTGAGATCGAGCCGGTCGTAAGAGCTTACGAGAGTTACCGTAAAATGCAGAGCGATCTCGCTGATGCAAGAGAACTTATTGATCTTGAAGATGATGAAGAGATGCGCGAGATGGCCAAGGAAGAAGCCAAAGAGCTCGAAGAGAAAATGGCAAAGGCTCAGGACGAGCTGAAGATCCTGCTGCTTCCTAAGGACCCTAATGATGACAAGAACGTAATCCTTGAGATCAGAGCCGGCACGGGCGGTGAAGAGGCTGCTCTCTTCGGCAACGACCTCCTGAGAATGTATCTCAGATACGCTGAACGCCGTCACTGGAAAGCCGAGATTATCGAAATAAGCGATACCGGTATCGGTGGCATCAAGGAAGCCGTTGTAATGATCAAGGGACGCGGCGCTTATTCGAGACTCAAATTCGAGTCGGGCGTACACAGAGTACAGAGAGTGCCTGAGACAGAATCGTCAGGGCGTATACATACTTCTGCAGCTACTGTTGCCGTGCTTCCGGAAGTCGATGACGTAGAGGTCGAGATCAATCCTAACGATGTAAAGGTAGATGTTTACAGAGCGTCCGGCAACGGCGGCCAGTGCGTAAACACAACAGACTCCGCGGTACGTATGACGCACCTGCCTACGGGTATCGTCGTAACATGCCAGGATGAGAAGTCGCAGATCCAGAACAGAGAGAAGGCCATGAGAGTACTCAAGGCAAGACTTTACGATAAGATGGTGCAGGAGCAGAACGACAAGATCTCGGCTGACAGAAGAAGTCAGGTCGGTTCGGGCGACCGCTCAGAGCGTATCCGCACATACAACTTCCCGCAGGGACGTATTACGGACCACCGCATCAACCTTACAATGTACAAGCTGGATCAGTTCCTCGACGGTGATATCGACGAGGCAATTGACGGGCTTATCACTGCCGATCAGGCAGCTAAAATGAAGGATTTCGGTTAAAGCACGTTCTTTTCGCCCACAGCTTTGTCAGCTATACGGTGCTGTGCTGCTCACTTACTTCAGTAAGCTCCGCTGCTCGCCCGTTTGCTTCCTCGCTGTGAACGAAAATAACTTCGCTTTAAATTAGTGATTTATATAGATGGAAACTTTAAGATTATCAACAAGAGAAAACGATCTTAAGCGTGCCGGTGAGATCATCAGAGCCGGCGGGCTTGTTGCTTTTCCTACAGAGACGGTCTACGGGCTCGGAGCTAATGCTCTCGATGCAGAGGCCGTCGCTTCTGTGTATAAGGCAAAAGGTCGCCCTTCCGATAATCCGATGATAGTCCACATCGCCGATGCTACGGATCTCTATGCGCTCATCGACGGAGGTATCAAAGGTCTGAGTGACGACGCGTCTAAGCTGATGATCCGTCTGTGGCCCGGACCGCTGACCCTCATATTTAAAAAGGCGGACATCGTACCGGATGTTACTACCGGAGGCCTCGATACAGTGGCCATACGAATGCCGTCGAATCCGACAGCCAGGCGTCTCATAAAAATTACCGGCAGACCGGTCGCTGCTCCGAGCGCAAATCTCTCAGGCAGACCGAGCCCTACCACCGCAGACGATGTTCTCGAAGACATGGACGGACGTATAGACGCCGTCATCATGGGAGAGCAATGCGATGTAGGTATCGAATCCACTGTAGTAGATCTTACAGGCGACAAACCGTACATACTCAGACCCGGAGCGGTCACAAAGGAGAAACTCGAAAGCATTCTCGGAAAAGCAGTTCTTTATGACGTATCGCTGCTCGAGAAACCTGCAGCTGTAGCCGATCCGGAGGATGGTGTTGCTGATACAGAGTTCAAACCAAAGTCGCCCGGAATGAAGTACATCCATTATTCGCCGAAAGCAACAGTGAGGCTCATCGAAGGAGACGATAAAGAGTTCCGCGACAAAGTGTTGAAGCTTGGTCTCGAAGCCAGAGAGAGAGGCGAAAGAGTAGCAATTCTGGATTATGGCAACGACCCGGGAAAGGCTGCTCATAAGCTGTTCGCAGAGCTCCGCGAGCTCGACAGACAGGGTTATGACCTCGTACTCATCAGGACACTCGAGGAGAAAGGCTTCGGCTTCAGCGTCATGAACCGCATGCTCAAGAGCGCGGGATACGACGTCGTTAAATAAGATAATCAGGGGAAAACGGGACAGTTTTCTAAACAAATTTATAAAAATCGTAATTAAATTACATTTTCCAGGGAGGTAAGCAATGGGCAAAGTAATGATTTTCGATCACCCTCTTATTCAGCACAAGGTTTCACTGATGAGAGACAAGAACACAGCGAGCAAGGAATTCAGGGATCTGGCACGTGAAGTAGCGATGCTGATGACATATGAGATCACCAGAGATCTCCCTACAAAAGAGGTAGAGATCGAGACTCCGATCTGCCCTGCAAAGGTTCCTATCCTGGCAGGTAAGAAGCTTGCCATAGTGCCTATCCTCAGAGCGGGACTCGGCTTTGTTGACGGAATGCTGGAGATAATCCCGAGCGCAAGAGTCGGACACGTTGGTCTTTACAGAGATCCTGAAACACATGAACCGGTTGAATACTACTGCAAGCTGCCTGAGGATATCGACCAGAGAAAGATCATCATCGTCGATCCGATGCTTGCTACAGGAGGAAGCGCAATCGCTGCCGTTGACTTCGTAAAGGCAAAAGGCGCAAAGGATATCGCTCTGATGTTCCTCATCGCTG
This sequence comes from Anaerovoracaceae bacterium, assembly GCA_045114615.1. Lineage (GTDB taxonomy): Bacteria > Bacillota > Clostridia > Peptostreptococcales > Anaerovoracaceae > Crickella. The sequence continues at coordinate 21,530 of JBGUKU010000071.1, read as the reverse complement.
CTCCAGAAGGTATCGAGGCGCTTACCTCAAAGCATCCTGATGTAGACATCTTTATCGCTGCAAAGGATGATCATCTGAACGAGAATGCTTACATCGTACCGGGCCTTGGTGATGCAGGCGACCGTATCTTCGGAACAAAGTAGTAAATGTTCTTTATAAGACAGAAAGGAGAACGGGACTATGCTTGTCTTAAATGTTATCTTTAAATGTGCGCCGGGGACGAGAGAAGAGCTCAGGGAACTGGTAAGATCTGAAGGCATCGATGTTGCTTCGCGCAATGAAGAGGGAAACTTCAAGTATGAATTCTTCATGTCAACAGAAGATCCTAACGATATTCTGCTTATTGAATGGTGGAAAGACGTTGATGCATGGATGGCACACAGAACACTGCCTCACTATAAAAAGCTGGACGAGTTAAAGAAAGGGCGTGTGTTAAGTGCGGAAATCAGGAAGTATTTCACTGACGAAGACGCATAGACGATATATGACATAGTACACACTATATACACTATATATAGTAGAAAAGAGCCGGAAGCGTAATGTTTACCGGCTCTTTTTTTATTGCAGCCTTGTTAATTTTTTATTTTTTGAAGAAATATACAAAAACCGCTTGACCTTTGTCAGACATAAGGTTATATTACAAGTGTCATATGTCAGACAAAGGACATACGGCAAACAGACAAAGAAAAATGAAATCAAAAATCAAGGAGGAGAACTGATATGAGAATCGGATTTGTAGGATGCGGAGCAATCGGAAGCTGCTATGCGAGCTACCTTCTGCAGAAGCATGAAGTTTGTGTACTGGACACATATGAACCAGTTATTGAAGCGATCAAGAAGAACGGGATCCTTCTTGATAAATGCGCACCGGGATACGGCAACGGTGAGACCGAAGCTTATTACCCTACCATCGCAACAACAGATCCTAAGGAGATCGGAGTTGTAGACCTGCTCGTAGTATTCGTTCACTACAAGTTCCTGGAAGCAGCAGTTCGCAACGCGCTGCCGATGATCGACGATCACACAATGATCATGTGCCTGCAGAACGGCTACGGCAACTATGACGAGATCGCTAAGGTAGTTCCTGAAGAGCAGATCATCATCGGAAACACAGCTTTCGGAGCTACACCAATCGAGCCTGGTCACGTAAGACATACGGGTTACGGAGCTACAAACATGGGATCGCCAAAGGCTCCTATGGCAAAGGTAGAGGAAGTCGCTGAGGCATTCCGCGAGGCAGGTCTCGAGGTCGACGTACATGAGAACGTTCTGAACGCAATCTGGCACAAGCTTTCGGCTAACGTAGCCATCAACGGCGTAAGCGCACTGCTTGAGACTCCTAACGGATTCATCAGCAAGAACCCATACGCCAATGAGCTCGCAAAGAGACTGATCAAGGAAGCTATCGCAGTAGCCAACGCAGCAGGATGCACACTCGATTATGAAGAAGAGCTTGAGCACTGCTACGAAGTATCACGCGCTACAGACGAGACTATCAGCTCGATGGTACAGGCAGTTACACATCACCGCGAGACAGAGATCCGCATCATCAACGGTGCAGTCGTGAAGCTCGGAGAGCAGTACGGAATCCCGACTCCATGCAACGAGATGATACTCAACCTCGTACTGGCAAAGCAGTCGCTTTACCTCGGATGCTAATTAAAAAGTTATTACTTGTTGATTCTTAATTGAAAAAGGCAAAGGAGAGAATTATGAAAGACGTTTCAATCAAAGAACTCAAGAACGCCGCAACAGACCTGCGTATGAAGGTTATCGACATGATCTACAAGGCGCAGTCAGGCCATCCGGGTGGATCGCTGTCCGCTGCTGAGTTCGTAACAGCATGCTATTTCAAGTACATGAACGTTGACCCTAAGAACCCAAGATGGGCAGACAGAGACAGAATGGTCCTCTCAAAAGGCCATGTATGCCCAATCCAGTATGCAGCTCTCGGAGCTCTCGGATACTTCCCTCTCGAAGTACTCGACACACTGAGAAAAGAAGGCTCCCCGCTTCAGGGACATCCTTCGATGATCAAGTGCCCTGGCATCGACATCTCCACAGGTTCTCTCGGACAGGGACTTGCCTGCGCAGCAGGAATGGCTCTTGCCGGCAAGATGGACAAGAAGGATTACAAGGTATTCTGCGTAGTCGGAGACGGCGAAGCTCAGGAAGGCGAGATCTGGGAAGCAGCAAACACAGCTAACAAGTATAAACTCGACAACCTCATCGTATTCGTAGACGTAAACAGACTGCAGCTCGACGGAACATGCGAAGAAGTAATGCCGAACGGAGACCTCGGTGCAAAGTTCAAGGCATTCGGATGGGACGTATATTACTACGATGGCAACAGCATGGAAGAAACCGTAGAAGTACTCGACAAGTGCTATGCACCAGAGGCTCAGAACGGCAATCCTAAAGCTCTCATCGGAGCAACAGTCAAGGGCAAGGGCGTCAGCTTCATGGAGAACCAGGTAGGCTGGCACGGAGTAGCTCCTAACGATGAACAGTACGCACAGGCAATGGAAGAACTCAAGGCTCAGCTGATATAAGAGGAGGACAGAACAATGAGTGAACTGAAAAAGATCCCTACAAGAAACGGCTTCGGCGATGAAATAGTAGAAGTAGGAAAAGACAATCCGGAAATCGTAGTTCTGGATATAGATATCGGCAAGAGCTGCAAGACTGGTGAATTCAAGAAGCAGCTTCCTGACCAGTACCTCAACGTAGGTATCGCAGAGCAGAACGGCGCAGGCGTTGCAGCAGGACTCGCAACATGCGGAAAGATCCCGTTCGTAGTAACATACGCAGCATTCGGATCGATGAGAATCTGTGAGATGATCCGTCAGGAAATCTGCTATACAAACCTCAACGTCAAGATCGCATGCTCACACGGCGGATTCACACCGGCTAACGACGGAGCTTCGCACCAGGCTATCGAGGACATGGGAATCCTCAGAACCATTCCTAACATCTCCATCATGATGCCTGCAGACTACAACCAAGCACGCAAGCTTGTAAGAGCAGCAGCTGAGACATACGGACCAATGTATCTGAGATTCACAAGAGACGCCATGGAGCAGGTTTACGGACCGGACGTAGAGTTCGAAATCGGCAAGGCATATCAGATCCAGGACGGTAAAGATGTTGCTATCATCGCAAACGGCGACACAGTAAGTCTCGCTATCAAGGCAGCAAAGGCTCTGGAGGAAAAGGGTGTTTCGGCTAGAGTTCTCGACATGCACACCATCAAGCCACTCGACGTTGAAGCAGTTAAGGCTTGCGTAGAAGAGATCGGCAAGATCGTAACAGTAGAGGACCACAACATCATCAACGGTCTCGGCAGCGCAGTATGCGAGGTCGCAGCTGAGATGGGCAAGGGCAAAGTAAAGAGAATCGGAATCCAGGATCAGTTCGGTGAATCCGCTCCTTACGAAAGACTGCTTGCAAAGAACGGCATTACCGTTGACAATATTGTTGAAACAGCACTGGCACTTTAACAATCGGTGGCGATACAGCTATCAGGGAAGACGGGAGACAAAGTTATGAAGAAAAGATTCAAGGCTCTGGCGTTAATGCTGGCATTCCTCATGGCTCTGTCATTGTCGCTGACAGCCTGCGGCTCACAGGGCAGCGGGTCCGGAGAAAGCCAGGAAGAGGCTGCCGAGTACATCATAAGACTCGGACACAGCGACACTGAAGATAATCTGATCAATATCTCACTTCAGAACTATGCTAAGTGGGTTAATGAGCAGACCGGCGGAAGAGTGATCGTCCGCATCTATCCGAATGAGGAGCTTGGCGATAACACCGATATGGCTCAGCAGCTGGTCACCGGAGAGCTCGATGCGATGATGATGCCTCAGGGCGTCGAGGCTACATACGCGCCTAAGATCGCGACACTGGGACTTCCGTTCCTGTTCACAAGCTATGAGCAGGCATGGGCAGTAATGGACAACGAAGAAATCGCAGAAGGGCTTACAGCCGAACTCAGCAATTATAACCTCGTGCAGCTCGCCTTCTGGGAGAACGGCATGAGACAGATAACAAACAGCGTAAAGGAGATCAATGGACCGAAAGATGTCGCGGGACTCAAAATGAGGATCCCTGAAGACGAGATGACGGCGGCGATCTTCAAGGAGCTCGGAGCGAGCACAACAAAGTTCGCATGGAGCAAGACCTACGACGCTCTTGCGCAGGGAACCTTCGACGGACAGGAAAACCCTATCGCAAACATATATGCTAACAAGATAAACGAAGTCAATCAGTACATGACCATCACAAATCACAAGTATGAGTCGAAGAATCTGGTGTTCTCGGGCACTACATGGAAGAAGCTCCCGCAGGATATCAAGGATGTGCTGCAGGAAGGCGCTAAGCAGTTTGGCAAGGAGCACCGCGAGGCGGTAGCTGCCGACGAGGACGATCAGCTGGCAAAGCTTAAGGAAGCCGGAATGACAGTAAACGAGAATCCGGATATCGAGGCTTTCAAGGAAGCAACACGTGATGTCTATACAAACTTCGAGATACAGAATGAGTGGACAGCCGAACTCGTGGCGAAGATCCGTGAGGCGGCAGCTCAGGTGGAATAGAAGGAGGACAACATGTTTGAAACAATATTGATGGATTTTGCCTGGGCGAGCGGTCTGCTCATAATCGGTCTCTTCTTGAGATCGAAGGTAGGATTCCTCCAGAAGATGTTCATACCGGTAGCCGTAGTCGGAGGCCTTGTGGGACTCCTGCTCGGATCGGAAGTACTCGGCAAGTTCTGCCCGTACTACATCCACTGGTCTGACAACGTAAGCGGTTTCGCTAACCCGCTGCTCGCGATACTCTTTGTAACACAGTTCATCGCGCTGTCATTCGACAGAAGGATGATCAAGAAGTGCTCGCTGATCTTCCTGATCTCGGCAACTGTAATCGCCGCTCAGGTGCTGTCAGCAATGGGCCTCGGCAAAGTCTTCGGACTGCCTGACGGAGCTGCGCTTCTGCCGTTCGGAGCATTCTACGGCGCACACGGTATCCCTCAGGTTATCGCAGGCATCTACGATACTCTCGGTTACTGGAACTACGACGAGGCATCGGCATTCGGAACCACATACGCAACCATCGGTATGCTTTACGGCATCATCGTAGGTATCGTGATCCTTAACTACGGTATCCGCAAGGGCTGGGTAACAGCAGAGAAGTCCGGAAACCTCAGCAAAGAGGACTACACAGGAATCCTTGACAAGGAAAACAGATTCAAGTTCATGACAGCGTACACATCGGACATCGCTTTCGATCCGCTGACACTGCACTTCGGCATCGTGCTGGCTATCATGCTGGTAGCATACGGCCTCCTGCAGATCCTGCACATGGTACCGCTGTTCTCAGGATTCGCTATCTACGTGCCTGCAATACTTGTATCGCTGGTATTCGGCGTAATCATCAAGAGAACTCCGGCAGCGCAGTTCATAGACAACGAATCACTGGCGCATGTCGGTACACTCGCACTCGAGTACCTTATCATTACAGCTATCGCTACAATGAAGCTCGACGTCATCATGAACAATGCCGCAGCCATCCTGACGATCTCGTTCGCAGGTCTGATCCTGACAACGATCATCCTGATGGTACTGCCTAAGCTCTGGCTCAAGCAGAACTGGCTTGAGAACGCTATGGTAATGTTCGGAGCATGGACAGGCTCCACCGCGACAGGAATGATGCTGCTGAGGATCGCTGACCCTGAGCTTGAGACAGACGCCGGTCCTAACCTGATCGCAGCGACACCTCTCTGGCAGATCAGTACTCAGAACTTCTTCCTGACGATCGCACCTATGTTTATGGTAACGGCTGCGGGAGCGCATAACCTGGCTCTCGGAACAGCAGGAATGCTGGTAGTCGCGTTGATACTGGGATTTGTGATCGGTCGTAAATAACTGATTCATATTAATCTCCTTATCATAAGTGGGCTCCCTGCCGCAGAATTCTGACGGAGGGAGCCCGCGCTACAAGAAAAGAAAGGATCATGGAAATGGCAGAAGTAAAAAAAGCAATGATTTCGCCGTCAATACTTGCTGCAGACTTCGCAAAGCTCGGCGAGGATGTTGCGGATGTATGCAGCTGCGGGATCGACTATCTGCATATCGATGTAATGGATGGAATGTTCGTTCCGAATATCAGTTTCGGGGCTGATGTCATGAAGAGTCTGAATAATTACACGACTGTTCCTTATGACGTTCATCTGATGATCGAAGACCCGGACAGATACATAGAAAAATTCGTAACTGACAATACTGAATTCATTACGGTGCACTATGAAGCATGCAGCGATCTGAAGAAGACTCTTGCTCATATACATTCCCTTGGAGTGAAGGCAGGGGTCTCGGTCAAACCAAAGACTGCGCCTGAGGTACTCGATGAGTATCTTGACGACATAGATCTCATACTCGTCATGTCGGTCGAACCGGGATTCGGAGGGCAGAAGTTCATGCCTGATTCGCTCGAAAAGATCCAATATTACAGCGATCTTAAGGATGAGAAGGGATACAGCTACATTATTGAGATAGACGGCGGCGTCGGAGCAGGTAATGCCGCTGCGGTAAGAGAAGCAGGAACAGAACTTATAGTCGCAGGCTCAGCTGTTTTCGGAGCGAAGTACAGGGTTGATGCTGTCAGAGCTATTAAGGGAGGAAAATAAAAAATGAGTATAAAGGGAAACATAATCATCGGCCAGTCGGGCGGACCGACTGCAGTGATAAACTCAAGCCTTGCAGGCGCCATCGAAGCTGCAAAGGATGCCGGAGTAAAGAAGATATACGGAATGCACTACGGTATCGAGGGATTCCTCAATGAAAACATTCTCGACCTCAGAAAACAGGTGAAGAATGCTCAGGACGTGTCGCTTCTCAAGAGAACACCATCCGCATTCCTCGGCTCGTGCCGCTATAAACTGCCTAAGATCGAAGGCAATGAGGACGTATATGAGAAGATCTTCTCTATCATGGAGAAATACGACATACAGTACTTCCTGTACAATGGCGGAAACGACTCGATGGACACAGTAAAGATGCTTTCAGATTACGCTGCAGCACACAACAAGCCGCAGAGATTCATGGGCATCCCTAAGACTATCGATAACGACCTGCCTGTGACAGATCATTGTCCGGGCTACGGATCAGCTGCAAAGTATATCGCAACATCGCTGAAAGAGATCGTTGTAGATAACGACTGCTACGGACCTTACAGAACTTCCGCAGTGATCGTAGAGATAATGGGACGCCACGCTGGATGGCTCACGGCAGCTGCTGCACTGGGAAACAACGCTCCTGATCTGATCTACCTGCCTGAAGTGGACTTTGATCCGGATGATTTTGTAAAACGCGTAGGACAGCTCGCAAAGGAAAAGAACTCGATAGTCATAGCTGTATCTGAAGGAGTCAAGCTGGCTGACGGACGCTTTGTCTGTGAGCTCAGCAGCAGCTCTGACAAGCTGGATGCGTTCGGCCATAAGCAGCTCTCCGGAGTCGGTGCGTATCTCGCATCACTGGTAACAGAAAAGACAGGCGTAAAGGCAAGATCGATCGAGTTCTCGACACTTCAGAGATGTGCTTCGCACGTAGTATCGCGTACGGACGCTGATGAGGCTTACAACGCGGGATATATCGCAGCGCAGAAAGCCTTTGAAGGAAACACCGGAGAGATGATAACCATCAAGGTCGAATCGAGAAAGCCGTATATCGTTTCTTATAACAGCTTCGACATCCACGAAGTAGCGAATGTTGAGCGCAAGGTACCTCTCGACTGGATCATCAATGACGGAACATATGTCAGCGATGAGTTTGTAGAGTATGCCCGTCCGCTCATCATGGGCGAGATCGAGCCGTATTACTCGGAAGGCGTGCCGCAGCATCTGACACTTCAGGAATAGAAAATGCAAATTTGACATTAGGTGCAAGACTTGTTATCCTATCTTTGTATTATGTCATACAAACGAAAACGGGCTGGAGAAATCAATAAAAGGAGAAAGTCTTTATGGGACAGGCACCTACCTATCTTAAAAGCTTAAAAAAGGAATCAGTAGTACAGAGCGTCATAAATCAGCTGACTGATGCCATCAGAAACGGAGATCTGAAACCGGGAGACAAGATTCCCCCTGAACCGGAACTCGCTGACTCGCTCGGTGTAGCCAGGAGCAGCGTGCGTGAGGCCATTAAGATACTTGCTTATCTCGGAGTTCTCGAGAGCAAGCGCTCAGAAGGAACCTTCGTATGCAACGGATATAAGGAGAGCATGATAGATCCGATGATATACGGCATCATACTCAACCAGGATTCGTTCGACAATCTGATGGAACTCCGTGAGATGACAGAAGCAGGCATGATGAAGCTTGCTATAGATCATCACGATGAAGAGGAGCTCAATGAGCTTGAGGAACTCCTGGAAGAAATGAAGGAGGCGATAAACTCGGAGGATCCTGTCAACAGGTTCTTCGATGTGGACAACCGCTTCCATGACAAGATCGCAGAAATGGGAAAGAACCCGATGGCGGACAAGGTCAACAGAGTTGTAAGGACGCTGACATACGCAATCAGATTCCGCACTGTATCCGAAATGATAAACGGAGGAAAGACGGAAGAACTCATAAACGCTCACAGACTGCTGCTGGAGGCGATCAGGGAGGGAGATAAACACAACCTGAGCACAAAGGTAAGAGGCAGCTACTTTGAGGAGGAGCTCTCCGTCAAGTGAGGGCATAAATGAATACTGATATAAAGACTGTAGGCGTTCTTACCAGCGGCGGTGATGCCCCGGGGATGAATGCGGCGATAAGAGCCGTGGTCAGAAGAGGGATCTATAAAGGATTCAAAGTCAAGGGCATCCGCAGAGGATATCTCGGACTGCTGAACGAGGAATTCGTCGATATGGGAATGGATTCGGTCAGCAATATCCTTGAGCGCGGAGGCACTATACTGGAAACAGAGCGATGCCTGGAGATGAAGCTCGATGAATATCAGCAGAAGGCTGCTGACATCTGCAGGAAGCATGGAATAGACGCACTCGTAGTCATAGGCGGAGACGGATCGTTCAGAGGAGCACAAAGCCTTGCCCGCAAGGGAGTAAACGTAATCGGTATTCCCGGTACCATAGATGGTGATATCGGATGTTCTGAATATACCATTGGCTTCGATACAGCAGTCAATACCGCGATGAGGGCTATTGATAACATAAGGGATACAGCTTCTTCGCACGAAAGGTGCTGTCTTATAGAGGTCATGGGACGCGATGCCGGTTACATTGCCTTGTGGAGCGGTATAGCCGCAGGTGCAGAACAGGTGCTTATCCCGGAGACGTACGATGGCGATGAAAAGAAAGTAATGGAGAAAGTCGCCGCGCACAGGGCAACGGGTAAGAACAACAATATCCTAATCAATGCTGAGGGCGTCGGCCGCGCAGAGGAGATAGCTGAAAAGCTGGAGGAAGCCGGAGGCATCCGGGTTCGTACTACGACCCTGAGCTACATACAGCGGGGAGGCAACCCGACCTGCCGTGACAGGGTATACGCCTCAATAATGGGGGCCAAGGCTATCGATCTTCTGGCCGAAGGGGCGAGGAACCGTGTGGTTGTATACAGGAACGGTATCTTCACCGACTACGACATAGATGAAGCGCTGACCATGGAGTCAACGATGAAGGATACGGAAGAGTATATAATTGATATGCTTGAATCACTAACACGTTAAGTAAACTGATTGGAGGACGGAAGCAATGAAATTAGTTGTTGGAAGCGATCACGCAGCATATGAACTCAAGGAAGCAATCAAGGCAAAGCTGATCAGTGAAGGCCATGAAGTTATCGATGTCGGATGTGACTCAACTGAGTCAGTAGATTACCCGAAGTATGGACACGCTGTAGGACGCGCTGTGGCGTCCGGCGAGGCCGAGCGCGGCATCGCCGTGTGCGGCTCGGGAATCGGCATCAGCATCGCCTGCAATAAAGTGCCTGGCATCAGAGCCGCACTCTGCACATCCACAGAGATGGCAGAGATGTGCAGACGCCACAACAACGCTAACGTTGTCTGCATGGGTGCACGTATGATCAGCCAGGAGCTTGCTTTCGACATCATCGACACCTGGATGACGACAGATTTCGAGGGCGGAAAGCACCTGCGCAGAATAAATGAAATTGAGGACCTTGATTTTTAAAATGCAGGCAGCGGTTACGCTGCCTGTTTTCATCATAAAATGAAATAAAAAGGAGATTAAATAATGAAGATTGTTGTACTGGATGGATACACGGAGAATCCCGGCGACATCAGCTGGGCTCCTCTGCAGGAGCTGGGCGAAGTAACAGTCTATGACCGTACTTCTTACGAAGAATCACCGCTGATTGCCGAAAGAATAGGCGATGCTGAAGTAGCGGTCATCAACAAGACTCCTATAAGCAAGGCTACTATAGACAAATGCCCTAATCTTAAAGCTATAGCCGTACTGGCTACCGGATACAATGTGGCAGATTACAAATATGCCGCTGAAAAGGGAATACCTGTGATGAATGTGCCTGTTTACGGTACAGACAATGTGAGCCAGTTCGCCGTAAGTCTGCTCCTGGAAGTATGCTCGCATATAGGCCATCACAGTGACTCAGTATTTGCCGGCGAATGGGCGTCCAATCCTGACTGGTGCTACTGGCATTATCCTATGATAGAAGTCTCCGGCAAGACAGCCGGCATAATCGGTCTCGGCCGTATAGGCACCAATACTGCTAAGATACTCAAGGCCATGAACATGAACGTTCTTGCTTATGACCAGCATCAGCATGATGCCGGAAGGCAGGTCGCAGAATATGTTGAGCTGGATGAACTGCTGGGCAGATCGGATTTCATCTTCCTTCACTGCCCGCTCTTCCCTGAGACTGAGGGTATTATCAACAAGGATAATATTGCAAAGATGAGGGACGGCGTGATACTCATCAACAACAGCCGTGGACCTCTTGTCGTAGAGCAGGATCTTTACGATGCGCTTGAGAGCGGCAAGATAGCGGCAGCTGCTGTAGATGTTGTTTCCACAGAGCCCATCCGCAAAGACAATGTGCTTCTCAAAGCAAAGAACTGCATTATAACGCCTCACATTTCATGGGCAACAAAAGAAGCTAGAGAACGTATCATGAATACGACGGCAGACAATATCAGGTCATTTATTGAAGGCTCACCTGTCAACGTTGTAAACATGTAGAGATAGCATCCCGGGGTTCCCGGGATGTGGTTTTTAAGAACCGGAACGGAGACATAAAATGAAAAAACCGCTTATTGCTGTTACTCTTGGAGATCCTGCAGGAATAGGACCGGAAATAGTAGTCAGGACAATAGCAGATAGAGCCGTATTTGAAGTGGCAGACTGCATAGTTATAGGTGATGCAGGAGCCGCTGAACTGGCGGTGAAAGCTGTTGGAGCCGATCTGAAAATCAACTGTGTTGAGGATCCGGCTGACGGAGACTATTCGGAAGGCGTGCTTAACCTGATCGATCTCAATAACATAAACATGGCTGAGTTCGAATACGGCAAGGTAAGCGCGATGTGCGGCAGGGCAGCATACGAATATATTGAAAAAGGCATTCAGCTGACCATGGAAGGCAAGGCTGATGCTATATCGACAGCTCCTATCAATAAGGAAGCCATACGCGCAGCCGGCGTCGATTTCATCGGACATACGGAGATCTTCGCAGCACTGACAAATACCAATGATCCTCTGACGATGTTTGAGACCAACGGGATGAGGATATTTTTCCTGACAAGACACGTTTCGCTTCGCAACATGGTCGACATGATCACAAAGGAACGGATCATCGACTATGTAGAAAGATGTACTGAAGCCCTCGCAAGACTCGGTGTGACAGAAGGAACTATGGCGGTTGCCGGTCTCAATCCTCATTCAGGAGAGCACGGGCTTTTCGGCTGGGAAGAGGTAAACGAGATAACACCTGCCGTGGAAGAGCTCAAGGCAAGAGGATACGACGTAGAAGGCCCTGTATCTGCAGATTCGGTATTCCATCAGGCAGCGCTCGGGAGGTACAGCGCGGTACTTTCGCTGTATCACGATCAGGGCCACATTGCTGCAAAGACGCTGGACTTTGACCGCACCATAGCGATCACAAACAGCATGCCTATCCTTCGCACTTCCGTAGACCACGGAACGGCATTCGATATTGCAGGTAGGGGAACTGCAAGCGCTGTAAGCATGATCGAATGCGTAAAACTGGCAGCGAAGTATGCTCCGTACTTCACCAGATAAGGAGATATAGCGTCAGAAGGTTTGACAGAAAGAGCCTTAAAGTGATATATTTTGAGCGTCGCGAATGGACTGAAAAGTCAAGACTTCGGCTCTGCAGCGGGACTGCGGAGCCGTTTAAATAAGCAAAAGAAATCAAGGAGAAATAAGATGAGTTCACTTATCCCTGACAATGTCAGCAAACACACAAATGTATACGATGTTCTCGTAGAGAGAGGTCTTGTTGCACAGTGCACGAATCCGGAGAAGTTCAGAGAACTGCTCGGAAATGAGAAAATCAAATTCTATATTGGATTCGACCCGACGGCAGACTGCCTGCACATCGGTCACTTTATCCCGATGATAACCATGATGTACATGCAGAAGTACGGCCACACTCCGGTTTTCCTGCTGGGCGGCGGCACAGGTGAGATCGGCGATCCTTCGGGCAAAGCCGACATGCGTCAGGTAATGACCATCGATACGATTGATGAGAACTGCAGACAGTTCAAAAAGCTCTTCGACAAGTATATCGACTTTGACGATGAGTGGAAGTACGAGGGCAACGAAGGCGTATACCATCCGGGACATCAGAACAGGGAGCCTATTCCGGGCAAGGCCGTGAGCGTAAACAACGCCGAATGGATCAGACCTTGCAAGTTCACAGAGTTTGCGAGATATATCGGCTCGCAGTTCAACGTAAACACCATGCTCCGTGCGGATTGCTTCAAGACCCGTATGGAAAGGGATACAGGCCTCACATTCTTCGAGTTCTCATACATGCTCCTTCAGAGCTATGACTTCTACGTAATGCACAGAGACTTCGGCCTGATGGCACAGCTGGGCGGAAACGACCAGTGGTCCAACATCATCGGCGGCGTTGACCTCACAAGAAAGCTGTGCGGTGACGAAGTATTCGGACTGACAGTATCGCTGCTCCTCAAGAGCGACGGACAGAAAATGGGCAAGACTGTTGGCGGAGCTCTTTGGCTTGACGAGAGAAAGACTCCGGTTTATGACTTCTTCCAGTACTGGAGAAATGTTGACGATGCAGATGTCAACACATGCCTCCGCATGCTGACCTTCCTTCCTATGGAAGAGGTCAACAGACTCTCAGCTCTCGAAGGCGCTGAGATAAACAAGGCAAAGGAGATTCTTGCATACGAAGTCACCAAGCTGGTACACGGTGAAGAAAAGGCTCAGAAGGCTCTCGAGGCAAGCCGCGCGGTATTCGCAGGCGGCGGAGTCTCCGACGATATGCCTACAAAGGCATTCGACGCGTCCCTCTTTGCAGGCGACGGAATGGGACTTGCAGCACTCATGAAGGAAGCAGGACTCGAGCCATCGACATCCGAGGCCTACAGAACGATTCAGGGCGGCGGCGCAAGAGTCAACGGCGAGCAGATCAAGGATAAGAGATATGCAGTCACAGAAGCTGATTTCAAGGACGGCGAGCTTATCCTCCAGAAGGGCAAGAAGAAATTCATGAAGATCACGCTCGGATAATCCGGGAGAGAACACAAGGGAGCAGGCACAGGCCTGCTCCCTTTTATATAGCCTTCTATAATTGATGATATGGCTAACATCTAAAGCGCATCGGCAATCTTTTTAAAATCGATCGCGCATTTTCCGTCAGAAATGCGGACAGGGATCTCATCGTTGAAGCTGTAAGTGACAGGAAGTTTATCTTCTTCGAAGAAGAATACAAGAACATTTTCTTTTGCAGGATCTACTATCCAGTATTCTCTCACACCTGCCATTTCGTAGTAACGGGTCTTGACTATGAAATCTTTTCGCCTGGTCGACGGAGACAGTATCTCTACCGTCAGCTCCGGAGCACCATCATAGTAATCTTCAAGATCCTTTGATTTATCGCAAGTGATAAGAATGTCCGGCTGCTCCATGTGCCTGTCATCATCAAACAGCCTGACATCGCGCGGGGCAACAGTAACAATGCAATCTGATCCACATCCCTTTATGCATCTGTCGAACTCCATAGCCATTTGAAGCAGTATCCTCTGATGCTTTAGTTTCGGTGCTGCCATATCATAGATCACACCGTCTATCAGCTCGACCCTGATTTCATCCGGCAGAGCACGGATATCCTGTACCGTGTAATGCCCCTGCCTTGGCCAGCGTGAGTTGGTGTCCGCCTGAAACTGTCTTTCATATTCGACAGAATATTCTGCTGCCTCTTCCTGCACTATATAAGTCGCTAATTCATAGTTGTATTCCGAAAGCACCTTTGTCAGCGCAAGCAGGGTATCATATCTTGGATGTTTTGTAGCACCGCAGAAGATCTTCTGTACAGTGCTCAGCGGTACGCCGCTTTTCTCCGCGATCATCTCGTTGGTATAACCCAGTTCTTTCTTACGTTCTTTTAACTGTCTGATGCTCATCATAACTATCCACCGCCCTTTTTTAGTAATTACGGCTTCCTCACTGCAGAACAATCCCTTTGCCTGATATCCAAATTATGCAATTATATGGCAATAATTTCAAGGGCAATAATCCGTATAAATTACCAAATAATAGCCAAATAAGCGGAAGCATACTATAGCGCTTGCTGTTTGTTGTACAATTAATTGGAAGCACATGAAAGTCTGCGATCTCAGTACCGCGAAGTAAAGAAGATGTTCTTGCGTTTGACGATAGGTGCTCCCCCCATTTTTGTGTGAAAAGAGGAAATCAAAAAATAATTCTTAAAAACGGAGATTTTTGACAAGGTTTTCAGAAAAATCCGTCACGTTTTCTGATATACATCAATATACATTGATGAAAAGGGCATTTCGCAACTCCTGAAACGAGTTGAGTTGACCGATAATGACTGAATAATCTCAAACAGCTTGCCGAAATAATGAAAAGGTGTCACGGAGGCAAAGAATTCCTCAAATCATCGTCAAATATTTCTTAAAAAGCCCTCACCCAAAAGGACTTTTAAGAAAAAATTTTAAAACTCCTTTTTAGCAGCAAAAGCGACTGTGAAGATTGGTATATCTACTTCTCTATATGAATAATTATGCGCGGCGCACATCCGACTGCTTCAGAGCACATGGTTTTGTGCAGAAGTAAAATAATACTGTTAGGAGCAAGTGAAGTATGAAATATAAGGACCTCATAATAAAGACAAAACGCAATGAGTCAGAGACAGTGCAGGCGATTCTGCTGGAAAATGGATTTGATTCCATGCAGATAGACGATCCTATGGATGCGGTCGATATTACAGAGCATCAGGACCTGTACAAGTATGATTATATAAATGAAGAAATTTCGCAAAAGGCTAGCGAAGCTGAGGCAGGTGATGATGCAATAACGATCACCCTGTACTTCGCAGACGATGAAGAGGGGCAAAGGCGCCTGGATGAAGCAAAGGCGCTGCTCGATTCACTAAAGGCGGATCCGGAAGCAGAAATAGATTACGAGACCAGCAATACGGGCGATGACAGTGAATGGCTCTACAAATGGCAGGAGCATTTCAGGCCAACAAAGGTCGGAGAGCGCATAGTCGTCAAACCGGGCTGGGAAGATTACGAAGCAGCTGATGGAGAACTCGTAATAGAGATGGATCCGGGAATGGCTTTCGGCAGCGGACTTCATGAGACGACTTCGATGTGCATAAAGGCGCTGGAAAAAGATCTTGGCGGTTCGGAAAGGTCGTACGATCCGTCGCGTTATCCTATAAAGGTCCTTGATGTCGGTACCGGAACCGGAATCCTGGCCATGGCGGCTGTGCTGCTCGGTGCGGATGAAGCTCTCGGCATAGACATAGACGATGAAGCGGTACGCGTAGCGAATGAAAATATTGCAAAGAACGGACTCGGAGGAAGGATCAGCATTAACCGCGGCAATCTGATGGACGGCATAGACTATGAACCGGACATTATAGTCGCAAATCTCATGGCTGATCTTGTTATAATGCTCTCCCCTGCGGCGGCAGCGCAGTTGAGACACGGCGGCATATATATAACCTCGGGAATACTGGATATTAAAGAAGATATCGTGAAAAAAGCCATAGAAGATGCAGGCTTTGATATAATAGAGGTGCTTGCAGACGGAGAATGGCGCGCAATAGCAGCGGTCAGGAGGTAAAACAATGAAAGTAAAATCGACTGTCGGGCCGCTTCTGGCACCCTTGCCGACGGTGATGGTCAGCTGCGGAAGCAGGTGGGAATCGAATATCCTGACTATAGCCTGGACAGGAATAATTAATTCGAATCCTCCTATGACATACATTTCCGTGCAGCCGAAGCGATATTCACACGATATAATAGAGAAGCGCGGTGAATTTGTGATCAACCTGGTGCCGGCATCCCTGGCAAAGGCGATGGACTTCTGCGGAGTGCGTTCCGGTTGCGATGTCGACAAGTTTGAGGAACTGGGGCTCACGCGTGAGAAGGCGGATACTGTATCGGCTCCACTGATTGCAGAGTCACCGGTAAACATAGAGTGCAAGGTGAAAGATATTATCAGAATGCCTTCACATGACATGTTTATAGCGGAGATAACAGCCGTACATGTCGATGAGAGATATGTTAACGAAAAAGGCGCTTACGATTTCGGAGCAATGGATCTCATAGCATTCAATCACGGGAAGTACTACAGGCTTAAGGCTGAGGAACTCGGATTCTTCGGATTCAGTGTAATGAAACCAAAAACAGCTAAGCGCAAAGCAGCAGAGAAAGCGCAAAGCAAAAAAAGATAGCAGCAGACGGAGGCGTGTTATGGTCAAAGAAGTATGTATGGAGAAGATGCTCAGCGATGCGACTGAGAATTTCACTACCGGCTTCATGTGCTCAGAGTCGGTTCTTGAGGTGTTGAACAGACACTATGAGCTAGGAATAGGTGAAGAAGCAATTGCCCTTTCGACAGGATTCCCTTACGGGTTCGGCGACGGAGGCAACGTCTGCGGAGCTGTTGCAGGCGCAACGATGTGCCTTGGCAAGGTGTTCGGCAGAACGGTCAAGGGCGACCCTGCATTTAAAAAGTGCATCGATCTCGTAAGAGAGCTCAATGACGATGTTGCGAAGGAATACGTCAGCAGCATATGCCCTGAACTGATCGCAAATTATGAGTTTACGGATCCGAAGCGCAAGATATACTGCACAGGAATTGTACATGCATGCGTCAGATCTTTCGCTAAGATAATGGAGCGCGAGTGCGGCGTCGCGATAAAGTAATAAGACGCGAAAAGCATTGAAAAATGCGTGAAAACCGTTTACAATTTAACCACAAATATGACTATATTTCTTGTGTTTGCCAGACGGCAAGGAGGATATAAACCATGGATATGGAAACCATTATGAAGATGATGCTTCAGAGCGGAGCTCTTGATCAGGTAAGCGGAATGCTCGGCGTTGACGGCAAGAGCGCAGAGTCGGCGATCGAGTACGTTATGCCTATGCTCCTCAAGGGAATGCAGAGCCAGATGAAGAGTGAAGATACCAAGTACGGATTCCTTCAGGCGCTGAATGATCACAGCAAACAGGACACTAAAGACCTCAAGAAGGCTGTTAAGGACGCTGACGTAAATGACGGCGCCAAGATCGTAAGACACCTTCTCGGAGCACAGGAAGAGGAAGTTGCTGCAAAGGCTACAAAGAAGAGCGGACTTGACACCAAGACCATTCTCAAGATCATGGCTATCCTTGCTCCTATCCTGATGTCCAAGATGGGCCAGACAGCAAAGACTCAGACAGCAAAATCAAGCTCCGGAGATATGATGAAGGTGGTTGGCGGACTCCTCGACGGAGTTGACGCTAAGGACGTTGTTAACATTCTCGGAATGCTGATGAAATAGCATCGCGTATTATACTGATTTGAATGAAGGCCGACACATGAAGTGCCGGCCTTTGTTTCTGAGACTGTTGAGATAGAACCGCATTGTTGGTAAAATTCAGGTATGGATCAGGACAGAAGAGATGCCGCCGCATGGGCGAAGGAATGGCAGATAAGACAGAAGAACCGCAGACTGCTGATGGCGCTGGGGTTTATTGCTCTGCTCGCTTTGATCGGCTACATGATATATTTCACTATTGTGCATGTTGAGAGGACTACGTTCAAGTCCGTTGAGGACATGCGCAAGGCGATGCAGGGCAGATATGCAATAGAGCGTGATTACGAAGATATAATCATCGAAGGTGATGAGATCACCCTCACATATATGTCATTCAGCCATTACGACAGGGAATTTGCCGAGAAATACGGCTATGATTACAGCGGAGAAGACTCGGTTTATGACGACCACATTGAAGAGTGGGATTACAGAAACGGTGTTATCCGAACTCAATGGATGGGCGATATTATTGTCGATAAGAACGGAAATATAAGACGCGGAGACAGATACTATTCGACTTTCTTCAGAACAGATAAACCGCGTCCGGAGCCGATTGATCCTTCGACGCTGTCTAACCCAGAGGGCGACATTAATGCGGATATTTCCGCAGAAGATGAGCAATTGTTTGAGGAAAGAGAAGAGATCATCGAGTCGACGGAGGACGCCGCAGAAGATGCAGTGCCAGAGGGTGAAAACGATGTGCAGACTTAGGGTCATAAAAACCGACTGCACAGATCCTTATGTAAATCTTGCAGCCGAAGAGTATCTCACAATGAACGCCGAAGACGGCGTTATGACATTGTTTCTCTGGCAGAATGCGCACACTGTGGTCATCGGGAAAAATCAGAACCCGTGGCGTGAGTGCAATGTTGAGGCGATAAAACGTGACGGCATATATCTTGCGCGCCGCATGTCCGGCGGAGGCGCGGTCTATCACGATCTGGGCAACCTCAATTTTACATTCATCGCAAAGGACGGTCTCTTTGATGTGGAAAGGCAGACCGATGTGATTCTGCTAGCATGCAGACTACTTGGTATCAACGCAGTCAAAACCGGCAGAAATGACCTCACTGTCACCGGCAGAAAGTTCTCCGGCCATGCGTATTTCTCGTCACACGGCTTCAACTACCATCACGGCACTATCATGATGGATGTGAAAGGAGACGATCTGTCGAAGTACCTGAACGTGTCAGCGGCCAAGCTGAAATCCAAGGGCGTTGAATCTGTAAGATCAAGAGTTACGAATCTCAGAGAGCACGTGGACGAAGCTCTGGGAAGTGCAGATACAAAAGAGCTCATACTAGCCATGCAGGATGCAATGGTAAGGGCTGCGTCGAGAGAATACGGATGCGAGGCAGTGGCGGAGGATCTTCCTCATATCCCGCAGGAGCTGCTCGACAAATACGAGTCCGAAGAATGGAGACTCGGCACGAAGATACCGTTCACAAAAGATATAGAGCATCGGTTCGAATGGGGCGGAGTCGAGATCCAGCTTGCGATGAAGGGCGAGTATATCAGAGACTGCCGCATTTATTCCGACGCGCTTGAGACAGAGGTGTTCGATGTTATCGAAAATCTCATCATAGACTGCAGATATGACGCTGAAGACATCCGCGGCCTGAGCACACGGCTGCCCGGCGGAACATCTGCGACAGCATACGAGATATTGGGGCTTATAGCAAAGTCAATTTAATACATTAAATATATTAAAGAAAGGAATTTCGAAATGAGCGAATTCAATTATGATCTCCTGATCATCGGAGCAGGCCCTGGCGGCTATGAGGCAGCATTCTATGCAGCAGAACTCGGCATGAAGGTAGCGATCGCAGAGAAGGACCGCGTAGGCGGAACATGCCTCAACAGAGGATGCATCCCTACAAAGGCACTCATGCATTCTTCGGACGTTTACAGAGATGCTGCTCACGGAGCTGAAGTCGGTGTTGAATGTGACGGACTGCGCGCAAACCGCGCAAGGATAGGCGAGCGCAAGGACGAGGTGCTCGACACCCTGAGAAACGGCATTTCCGGACTGATCAAGAAGAAAAAGATCGACCTTCTCGAAGGTGAAGCCAAGGTAGTCGCACCGCATCGCGTTGTGATCAACGGTGAGGAGTACACCGCAGAGAATATCATGGTAGCTTCAGGCTCAAAGCCTTTCATGCCTCCTATCCCTGGCTACGATCTGCCGGGAGTCGTCGACAGTACAGAGCTGCTCGACATGGGCGCAGCATCGATCCCTGAATTCGTCATCATCGGCGGAGGAGTCATCGGTATCGAGTTTGCTACTATTTACGCAGACCTTGGCGATCATGTTACAGTCATCGAGGGAATGGACAGACTGCTCCCTATCATCGACAAGGAGATCGGCCGCAGCATCAAGATGACACTCGAGAAGAAGGGCGTTGATGTACACGTTGCATCCCCTGTTCAGAAGATCGAAAAAGACGGCGACAAGCTGGTCGTAACACTGAAGAACAAGAAGGGCGAAGAAGTCCAGGTTAAGGCAGACAAGGTCCTGATGTGCGTAGGCAGAAGGCCAAACACAGCCGGAGTATTCAGCGAAGAACTGATCAAAGAGTATCCTGATCTCGTGGACGGCAAAGGCTTCATCAAGGTAGATGAGAATTACGAGACACCTATCAAGAGCGTATATGCTATCGGAGACTGCAACGGCGGTATCCAGCTTGCACATACCGCATCGGCAGAGGGCCGCAATGCAGTTGCCATGATCAACGGCTGCCAGGCTACCATCAACATGGGCACAGTACCAAGCTGCATCTACACCGATCCTGAGATCGCAGTAGTCGGACTGACGGCAGACGAGGCTAAGGAAGCTGGCATCGAAGTAATCACAAAGAAGTATCCTATGTCAGCAAACGGCAAGACCATTATCGCAGGACTCGACAGAGGATTCGTAAAGCTGGTAGCAAGAGCTGACGATCACAGGATCATCGGTGCTCACCTGCTCTGCGGAAGAGCCTCCGACCTGATCGGTGAGCTGGCAGTTGCGATCGGCAGAGGTATGATGCTCGAAGAAGTAGCGAACATCATCCATCCGCATCCATCATTCGCAGAAGCTATCATGGAAGCCGCAAGACTGTAAGAGTTATATCAAATAGAATAGTTTATAAAGCCTCTCTGTAATTAAAAAAGACTCCGGATATTTCCCGGAGTCTTTTGGCTTTTGATTCGAATTATTCGAATGTGTAACGCAGATGCGGATCTCTTGCCGCCTTTGTGTCGTCGAGTCTCAGTACCGGTGTGGTCTGCGGTGCCATCTGTACGCTCTCTGGAGCATTGAAGATGCGATCGTAGATCTCGCGGAATGCTGTGATAGCCTCGTCGAGTGTTTCCTTCGTTTCTGTCTCTGTAGGCTCGATCATGAGGGCCTCGTGGACGATCAGAGGGAAGTAGATTGTAGGCGGATGGATGCCGTAGTCGAGGAGT
>JBGUKU010000070.1:0-24944 GCA_045114615.1 Anaerovoracaceae bacterium | reverse complement strand
ATCGAACCCACCCGGGAGGCTACTAACCCCCTGCAAACGGTTTTGAAGACCGCGAGGCACACCAGCACCTATCTACCCCCAGGTCGCGGTGAAACCAGCACTTCAGATGTGCTGACCGCACTCAAAAAATTGTATCAAAAAAGCGCCGCTGTATCAATACTGCGGCGCTCATTTTACACAGTTTCAGATGAACCATTCTATTGAATCCTCAGGGCCCAGCTGGTCTGTCGACATTGCCTGTCCGCTCGGCTTTGTCACTATTGATACTCCCGGATCCAGTGAGTGTGTTAACCACACGTTACCGCCGACCACACAGTCATCACCTATCCTGGTGTCACCACCGAGTATAGTAGCTCCGGCGTAGATGACGACCCTGTCTCCTATATCCGGATGGCGCTTAATACCTTTGACAGGTGTGCCGTCTGCCCCTACAGGGAAACTCTTGGCACCGAGAGTTACATGCTGATAAAGCTTTACATGTTCGCCTATCGTTGTCGTCTCACCGATAACCACTCCGGTTCCGTGGTCAATGAAGAAATACTTGCCTATCGTTGCTCCCGGATGAATATCTATACCTGTGACCTCATGGGCCTGCTCTGTCATGACCCTTGGAATCATCGGAACTCCCAGCTCATACAGTCTGTGAGCGATCCTGTATGTGAATATCGCTATAAATGCCGGATATGTCATTATGACCTCATCCAGGCTCTTCGCCGCAGGGTCTCCGTCATAGCCCGCCTGAACATCTGTCTTGAGTACCTCAAGGATATCCGGCAATGAATTGATAAGCGCCTCGGCCTTTTCCGCCGCCTCTTCAGGATCCTTGTATACCAGTTCGAGAGTCAGTGCAAGAGCATCGTAAGCCCGCATCAGCTCATATGTCCTTTTCTCAGTTTCAGCGAATCTGGCGCGCGATTTACCGAAATGATACGGGAACATTGCCCTTCTCAGGTGGTCCAGCGCTTCCGCGACTTTCTCCTGCATACCAAGCAGGTGACCGTCTATAGGTCTGGTGTCTATCTCTGTCATTTTCGCTGCGAGTTCTTCGAGGTGTGCGGCTTTAACACCCTGGTTCTCTATCGTCATGTTCTCTCCCTGTGTTCCTTAACTTTTCCGGTTCTAGGCCTTCGCTTCATCCAGAGCCTGCTTGAGTGCCCTGCTGAGCTGATCCGGGCACGAAGTGTCTTTAAATCCGCATCTGGTGCCCTCAAGTTTTTCTATCACCTCTTCAGCATTCATTCCCTTGATGAGCTTGGAGATGCCGCTCAGGTTACCATTGCAGCCGCCTGTAAAAACGACATCCTTAATGATCTCACCTTCAAGCTCTATCTCGATCATCATCGAGCAAACGCCCTCAGGATAAAAAGTAAACATTTTCGCCATTATACGTCCCCTGTCAAAATTATTTACAGTCCGATTTCATCGGCAATCTCTCTCATTGCCTCAAGCGAGACATCCACGAATTCGTCCCATTCCATGCCTGCCTTCTCGATCAGGCTCATGAACTGTCTGTTAGCGCCTGCGGCAAAACGTGTCTCTTTGAATCTCTTGTTGACGGATTTATGTTTTACGCTTGCAATCCTTTTGTCCGGATAGATCTGCGCGATCGCTTTCAGGAATCCGGACATAGGATCTGCGGCTATAAGTGCATATTCGAGCTGGGTTTCAGGGTTTTTGCCGCATGCCGGGTTATGTGACATGATAGCATTCTCCATGACCGGGTCTCCGAACCCCTCTTCTCTGAGGATCTTTGCTGAGGTCGGACCATGTGTTCCGAAATCGTCTCTCCACGGAGCAGTCTCCTCGTCGAGGTCGTGCAGCAATCCGCAGATGCCCCAGTATTCGACATCATCCGGTGCCAGCTTCTTTGCCAGTCCTCTCATAATAGCTTCAACTGCATAGCTGTGAGTTATGTAATTTTCACCTTTAACGTATTTGTGCAGGAGCTCATTCGCCTGCTCTCTAGTAAGTTTTGCTTCCATTTGGGGTTATTATCTCCTTTAACTTATTGATAGTGCTTTTATATCTCTATCGCCAAGTCTACAACTTCGGCGAAAGTATCTTTTATTCGCATGGCAGCCTCCGTGACTTCCGCGCCGGTCAGCGGCTTATCCAGCACTCCTGCAGCCATGTTCGACAGGAAAGATATACCTATTATTTCACGGCCTGCGTGATTTGCGATGATCGCTTCGGGAACAGTCGACATGCCTACCGCATCGGCTCCAATAATTCTCGCGAATCTGATCTCAGCAGGTGTCTCAAAGCTCGGACCCGTAAACATCGCGTAAACTCCTTCACGAAGTTTTATTCCTTTTTCAGCCGCAGCTGCAGTGAGCTTCTCACGCAGTTCCTTGTTATATGTATAAGTCATATCCGGAAATCTCGGGCCAAACTTATCATGATTTTTGCCAATCAGCGGATTGTTGCCCGTGAGATTGATGTGGTCGCTTATGAGCATAAGCTCCCCGGCATTCCACTCTGTGTTGACACATCCTGCTGCGTTTGTGATGATAAAGCGCTTCACTCCAAGCGACACCATGACTCTTGCCGGAAATGCAGTCTTGTCCATATCGTGGTTCTCATAGTAATGGAACCTGCCCGCCATAATAATGACCTTTTTGCCCTTGTATTCACCGTATACCACCTGACCTCTGTGGTCGGAGACCAGCCCTGCTTCCATGTGAGGAATGTCATTATATGAAATAACAAGAGGTTTTTTTATTCTGTCAGCAAAATCATTCAGCCCCGATCCGAGAATGATGCCGATTTCGGGTTTGAGCACACCTTTGCCATAAAGAAAAACCGCAGCCTCTCTGACGCGCTCGCTCAGTGGTCTGTTTTTGTCTGCTTTCATCTGTCTCCCCCCTCTCATTTATGTGATCCGAGAACAAGTTCACGCGCTTCTGCTATACTGATCCCTTGTTTGCGGGCTATGCGGGCCAGATCTTCGTATTCCAGCTTATACCTGTCCGTGCCGTATCCGCTCACCCTTTTGCATCTGACAGTACCGTAAGCAGTATCAAGAAGATCTTCCCTCCGCTCAAGGATATACCTTTCAGATATAAGTTCACGGATACCGATCGTCGTAGTGTATTTGAATATCAGGCGCACAAAGCGTTCTTTTTCAGCCTCTTCATCTGAGCACATGACAGTCAGCAGAGTAGCCGGTCTGCCTTTCTTCATCTGTACCGGTGTAAGCGTAACGTCTTTTGCGCCCGCTTCCATCAGCCTTTCGGCAGCGAAGGCAAGTTCCTCGGCCGTCATGTCATCAATATTGCATTCAAATTCACATATCCTGTCTTTCATTTGCTAATAAATCTGCTTTTGCAGGTGAGAAAGTATCTTTACCTTGATGACGTCAAATACTACATCATTCATGCCGCTGTTCAGCACGATGTCTGCAAGATACTTTGTAGGCTCAACGTAAATGTAGTGCATAGGCTTGACCGTGGTCAGATACTGCTGTGCTATTCCCTCTACATCTCTGCCGCGGTACTTTACGTCACGGATCACACGGCGGAGTATCCTCTCGTCGGCATCCGCCTCTACATAGATCTTTATATCCAGAAGATCTCTGAGTTCCTCATTCTGGAGCACCATGATGCCCTCGACTATGATAACCGGAGACGGCTTTATCGTAACGGTCTCATTGCTCCTGTTATGGATAGTATAGTCATATACAGGACACTCGACAGGCTCGCCGTTTCTGAGCTTTCTCAGGTGTTCGATGAAGAGGTCTGTTTCAAAAGCATCAGGATGGTCATAGTTGATAAGCTTGCGCTGCTCAAACGGGATGTCGTCATGAGCTCTGTAATAGTTGTCATAATAGATGACAGTAACTCTGTCTCCGAACTCATCTTTGATACGGTTTGTAAATGTCGATTTGCCGGAACCGGTTCCGCCGGCAACACCTATGATCAAGCAATCCATCAGGATATTCCTCCGATTTTAAACACAAAAAAGATGAAAGCCCATACCCGTTTAATAATATAATTTTCAGACGGTTCCGGTCAATGATGATCATGACCGAAATCAGCGTGAAATTCGCGGGCTCCCGTCAAAATTTACTTCTTCATATAATTCTGACAATGCTTTCTTTATCTCCTCTTCGCGTTTGAGCGCCTCAGCGAGCTGCCCCGAAACGAACTGACAAAGAGCATTGTTCCCTCTCATTCTTACTCTGAAATCTCTGAACCCCATGTTATATAGGATGCTCTCAGCCTTTTCTGTGACTGCGAGCTTTTCTTCAGTAATCTTTTCTCCTGTAAGTATGCGTGTAGCGAGGCACGCGTAAGCAGGCTTGTTCCATGTCGGCAGACCTGCCTCTTTCAATGCTTTTCTTATATCCTGCTTTGTCAGTCCACACTCCCTGAGAGGCGATATTATGTTATATTCTGCAAGCGCTTTAAAGCCCGGCCTGTCATTGGCATCATCTGAGGCATTCGTTCCGTCACAGACGGTATCATATCCATCGGCCTTCGCAGCCTCTGTTATGGCACCCATGATATGCTGTTTGCAGTAATAGCATCGGTCAGGCGGATTTGCAGCAACGGTATCATCGGAAAGCACATCAGCTCTTATCACACAAATATTGCATCCAGTCAATTCAGCCAGTTTTTTTGCATCATTAAACTCGAATTCCGGCTGAAAAACCGACTTCACATAATATGCCTTGACGTCCGCACCTGCTTTTACCGCAGCATAAAGCAGATATGCCGAGTCTACACCTCCCGAAAAAGCGATCGCAAGCTTTCTGTTCGCTTCAAAAAAATCTTCAATCGTCATGTATTATTCCCTTGTTTTTACCCTTCTTCTCTGCCCTGAAGCCATGGAATCTCTTCTTCCTTAATTTGTTGCCTTTCATGCTATTACCGACCATGCTTCTATAAGCCTTTCCAATGACCATTGCGCATTTGCCGGGCTGGTAGATGGAAGACAGATCGCCTCCCGTCCGGTCTGCGCCTCAATATATCTGCAGTACAGCTCGTGCGATTTACGGCCATTGCAGTATATCCGTTCAATGCTGCTGTTACCTAGTATGATATCTATATCGTTGGCACGGGCATGCCTTATGCTCGCGTCCGAGGAACCTGTGATCTCGCAGCTCGCGATAGAATCCCACAGCGCCAGTCCATTTGTCAGAATCAGCTGTTTTTTTTCTTCTATGTTCTGAGGAACGGGTTTGTCGAACACCGCTGCAATGACTCTCC
This sequence comes from Anaerovoracaceae bacterium, assembly GCA_045114615.1. GTDB lineage: Bacteria > Bacillota > Clostridia > Peptostreptococcales > Anaerovoracaceae > Crickella. The sequence continues at coordinate 19,734 of JBGUKU010000070.1, read as the reverse complement.
AGAACCGGTTCTGAGGATGACCATAGAAAAAGTTCTGCTCTCTTGATTTTACAGATGGAAATGAACCCAGAATCAGCACATGGCTGTTCTCATTAAATAATGGCCCGAATGGATGCTGCAGATAATTCATACTCTTTTGCTTTCTTTAACTGTTCTTCTAATTATGTACTACATTGGCCGCACATGTACTTAGACACTTATGATACCACATAGAACATCATTTTTTGTTATTCAGGCACTCTTTTAGCCGATTATTGTTAACCGACACAAAAAATCAAGAGTTTTTTTGTATTCTTTTAATACATTAAGTTTTTCCAAAAGGTATTGCATTTTGTTTTTATATAAGTACAATAAAGACAACAAGAGAGAAAAATAAAAGCCGGACGGAAGAAAGATGAAAACGAAGTCAAGGAAGTGATCCGGCTAAAGAAAAGCGCGCAGCGCGCAGAATATAGGAGGACAGACCAATGGGAGCATTTGAGAAAGGGGCTGTTCCGCTATAGAGACACTGCAAGGCAGGCCGACTTACAGGCAACCCGAAGGTGACGAATAACGGGACACCAAATCATTATCAGCAGATGTGATCGCGGGGCAGCCTGGAAAACAACTTTAAAGAACAAATTCGAAACTGTATTGAAGATATGTACAGTGGAGGCACAACAGAATATATGATGTTTCGAGGGACGGGTAAAAACCGTCCCCTTATTGTTGCTCTAAAGCAATGCCCCGCTGCCTGCGCAGCGGGGCTGTTTTGTTTTAATACATTTTATGTTCAATCATCAATTTATTCTTTGATGAGAAGTTCCGCGATCTGTACTGCGTTTGTTGCAGCACCCTTGCGTACCTGGTCACCGCAGCACCATAGATTTATTCCATTCTCGTTAACGAGGTCGCGGCGGATCCTTCCTACATAGACTATATCCTGGTTTGATGTCAGGATCGGCATAGGATATATCTTCTCGGATGGCTCATCATACAATCTGCATCCCGGAGCCTGCTTAATTGCTGCCCTTACCTCAGAAAGATCAAGTTTCTTCTCAGTGATAACATCGATCGATACAGCATGTGATCTCTCTACAGGAACTCTTACGCATGTGCAGCTGACCTTGAGATCAGGCAGGTGCATGATCTTGCGTCCCTCATTCTGCAGTTTCATCTCTTCTGATGAATACAGATTCTCGCCGAATCCGCCGATCTGAGGGATAACGTTGTATGCGATCTGGTACTGGAATACCTTCGGCTCAATATCTGCTCCGTATGAATTGCCTTCACCGCCTGCTGCCCTTGCCTTCAGAACTGCTTCGGACTGATCATACATCTCTACAGGTCCTGCTGCACCTGCACCGCTCGTAGCCTGATATGACGAAGCATAGATACCCTCTATCTTTGAGAGCTTATTGATAGCATTAATAGCAACAAGCGAAATAATAGTAGTGCAGTTCGGATTGCTTATTATGCCGTTGTTCCACTCTACATCTTCAGGATTGATCTCAGGAACTACCAGCGGAACGTCATCATACAGTCTGAACGCTGATGAATTGTCTACAAATACCGCTCCTGCTGCCTTGATATGAGGAGCCATAGCCTCTGCTATATCGTTTTCAGATGCGCCGAGCACGATATCGAGTCCGTCAAATGCTGTCTCGCATGTCCTCTTTATAGTGATATCGCCAAAAGGTGTGCTGAGGACTTTGCCTTCAGATCTTTCACTTGCCAGGCATCTAAGTTCTCCCACCGGGAAGTTCCTCTCAGCGAGGACCTTGATCATCTGCTGTCCGACTGCTCCGGTTGCACCCATTACTCCAACGTTGTACTTCTTCATGTCTACCCTTCCTTTTTTTATTACTTCCTATATTTACAAAATTACTTCGCAAAGCTGTCATAGAGCACACGTATCGTCTTGTTAAAGTCTTCATCGTATACTCCTACCATGATGTTGATCTCATCAGCGCACTGCTCTATCGTTCTGATGTTGATCTTGTTTTCTCCAAGTGTTTTAAAAATCTTACCTGAAATACCGGTCCTGTAAGCCATCTGCCTTCCCACGATAGCTATCAGGCTGACTCCCTCAGTGAGCGTGCAGTTGTCGATGCTTTCAAACTCTGACAGTTCCTGCATGAGCTCATGCTTTCTGCCTCCGAGGCTGCTGCTTGGGAATACAACAGAGAAACTGTCTACACCGCTAGGTATCTGTTCTACCGGGATCTCATAATCAGCGAACACCTCGAGCACTTCTCTGAGCAGTCCGAGCTTCTCCTCTCCTATCCTGCTCTTATAGATGCTGATGATCGAGAAATTGCGCTTTCCGGCTATTCCGGTGATGAACCTTTCGGTTTCCTCCTGAAGTTCATCATCAAAGTGCTCCCTGATAATAGTACCCGGATCATCAGGAGCGTTCGTGTTGCGGATATTGACAGGAATATCTCTTATCCTTACAGGGAACACCGTATCCTCATGCAGCACGGATGCGCCCATGTAGCTGAGCTCTCTCAGCTCGTCATATGTAACTCTGGCAATTGTCTTCGGATTATCGACGATCCTCGGATCAGTCATGAGAATGCCGGATACATCAGTCCAGTTTTCATATACATCAGCGCCAAGATACGCTGCCGCAAGAGCTCCGGTTATATCAGATCCGCCTCTAGGGAATACACGGATTTCACCGTTTGGCATTGCACCATAGAACCCAGGAGTCACTATTTTGCCGTATTTATTCTTCAGTTCACGGAGCTTCTCTTCTGACTTTTCCGCATTCACCTTTCCGTTGTACTCGAAACACAGCCAGTCAACAGCGTCAACAAACTGATATCCGAGATACTTCGCCATCAGCAATGCGCTGAAATATTCTCCTCTTGAAGCTATGAAATCAACCGGTGTCTTTTTGTTTATGCCGGCAAATGTTTCATCTACTATCGACTCGATGTTGATCTCAATTCCGCAGCCTTTTCTTATCTCAGAGTATCTCTTCTTTATCATTGAGAGGACCCCGTCATGCGCTACTCCATAGCGGAGGTGAGCGTGGGTCAGATAGAGCAGATCTGTTATCTTATTATCCTCACTGTCCCTTTTTCCCGGTGCCGATACTATGACCACCTCGCGGGAGCTGTCAGATTCTACAATTTCCTTTACCTTGGCGAACTGTGAGCTGTCTGCCAGACTTGATCCTCCGAATTTCAGTACTTTTAACATTTATCCTTTTCCCTTCCTTTTTATTCATCAAGTGCAGCAAAGAACATCTCCTTGCCCCTTTCCTTCCGGTGATGTCCCATCTCATGCATCTTCTCTACTGGGATCGGTTTTGAGATGCAGTAATATATACCGTCTTTTTCTTCATAAGTATCCACGAGCGGCTCCATGTGTTCGCACATGCGGTCATGTCTTATGTAATATCTGTGTACTGCATTGCTGTTGTCTGCCTTCAGCACTTTTGTGCTTTTGCTGTTGATGCACTGTTCTTTACTGTCGCGAATGTCGATCACATCCTGTATAACAGACTGTCCTGTCGGCATCATGCCTGCGCCCTGTCCGTAGAAACTCTGTGTGCCGATGTACTTAGCAGTCAGCGTGATCAGATTGTTGTTCAGCTTCACATTTGCCTCAAGCGAATCTGCCGAAAATGCGGTCGGTTCTACGTAAACTTCTACAGCACCATTCTTTTTTTCCGCCTTCATCATCAGCTTGCACGCAAGACCTTTTGATTTCAGATATGCGATATCACAAGCCTGTATGGTATCTATACCGTAGCACAGCACATCCTCTTCCTTTATGACTGCATCGAAGGCAAGATTTGTGCTTATCACTGTCTTTCTCAGGGTATCAGTACCCTCAATGTCTGCTGAAGGATCCGATTCAGCGTAGCCGATCTCCTGTGCTATCTTCAGCATCTCACCGAAATCAGCTCCCTTATCATACATTGCATCGAGAATGTAGTTGCATGTCCCGTTCACAATGCCCTTTACCTGAAGTATCTCATCACAGCGCTTCGTCCTCAGAAGATTGAAGAGCCATGGGATGCCGCCTCCGACTGTAGATGTAAATCTTAGTTTGACACCATTTGCTTCAGCCTCCTCCATGAGTTCACTGTAGCAGGCACTGATGAGATTCTTGTTAGGAGTCACCACGTGTTTTCCTGCTCTGAGACATTTCAGCACATACTCTTTCGCAGGCTCTACACCGCCCATGGATTCCACTACGAGTTCAATATCCGGATCCCCGGCAATATCGTCTATGTTAGGCGTTATAATGCTGTTCAGAAATTCATATCCCTCTCTGCCGTGTCTTGCCAGTATCTTTACTACTTCTATGCCGCCGGCTATCCTCGCTGATTCATAAGCGCCGCTTCCGACGGTTCCGAAACCCATTATAGCGATTTTCATCTAAAGCTCCTCCAACGTATATTCTTAAGCGATTCTGCGTTTTGTATGGAAAAACATGCAATCTGTTTTGCCGTTATTATTCATCAAATTGTTTTATTTTTTGTTCAATATTACAATTTTTCTTAATATTTCTTGTCACATTCCGTGACAGAAGGACAAATGCTTTGTCTGTGTCCGCAGCGCGAAAACACTTGTCTTTAAGACAGGAGTAATGTATCATAATCATTGTCGTAATTCAACAATTTGTTACTAATCAGGGGTTCTGTCCCCGTATAGTGTGAGAGGCAATAAAAATGATCGAATATGTAAGTACAAGAAACCCATCAATCAGAGTCAGATCGAGCAAGGCCATACTTGACGGCCAGGCTGATGGAGGCGGACTTTACGTTCCATCTGATCTTGGTCTGGTAAAGACTGATTATCACGATATTATAAATGGCGATTTCAGGAGCATGGCGAAGGCCGTCTGGAACATCTTCTTCGATGACTACGGTGAAGACCTCATTGATGAGCTGGTCGAAAGGAGCTATAGGAACAAATTTGCTTCCGACGATATCACACCGCTGGTCAGTACACACAGCAGTAAACATGAAGCCTGTGTACTGGAGCTTTACCACGGGCCTACATCTGCTTTCAAAGATGTAGCACTCTCTGCCCTGCCTAATCTTATGAGCGCAGCACGCAGCATGAATGATTTCAGTGACGATATCATGATCCTGACGGCTACGTCCGGTGATACCGGAAGCGCAGCTATACAGGGATTCCGTGATGTTCCGGGCACTGGCATTATCGTATTCTACCCTTACGGCGGGGTTTCAGACACCCAGAGGCTGCAGATGGTTACTCCTGACAGTTCAAATGTAACAGCATGCGCTATCCGCGGCAATTTTGACGACGCACAGACCGGCGTAAAACGTCTTTTCAGAGAGATACCGAAGCCTGTAAAGGGCGTGTCACTTTCCAGTGCCAATTCGATCAACATCGGAAGACTTGTTCCTCAGATCGTTTATTACTTCTCGGCATATGCCCAGCTTCTCAGGGCCGGAGCGATAGCTGACGGAGACAAAGTGGACTTTATAGTCCCAACGGGCAACTTCGGCGACATAATGGCCGGCTGGTATGCCCTCAGGATGGGGCTTCCTGTACGCAAACTCGTATGTGCATCCAACAAGAACGACGTACTGACCGAGTTCCTCAATACAGGTCATTATGACAGGAAGCGTGAGTTCTACAAAACCACCTCTCCTTCCATGGACATCCTTGTGTCAAGCAACCTTGAGCGCCTGCTTTATTATATCTGCGGTCCTGAGCACACAGTCGAATATATGAAACAGCTCGAGCAGAACGGAGAATATACGATTACTGCAGATGAGCTTGCAGAAATCAAATCGGTCTTCACGGGAATTTATGCATGTGATGAGGATGGAGCTTCTGCAATAAGAGACGTATTTGAAGCTGACAGGTATCTGATGGATACTCACACTTCAATCGCCTGGGCCTGCATGGAGAAATATAAGGACAATCCTGAATATTCAGAGGCTCCTTCCGTAGTTCTGTCTACCGCTTCACCTTATAAATTCTCTGCCGCTGTTCTTGAAGCTCTTGGAGAGGATCTGACAGGAAGCGATGAGGGCAATATGAAGAAATGCCATGAGATCACAGGTGCTGAAATACCTGCGGGGCTTGCCGGAATATTTAAAAAGCCTATAGTTCACAACGACGTCATCGAAATATCAGATATGAAGTCGTACGTTATTGAAAAAAGTAATGACAGGGATTAACATTATATGGAAGGTAAATACTTGATCGTTGATAAGGCTCTTTTGCCTTCATATTGTGAGAAAGTCTCCCTCGCCAAAGAACTGCTGGAAGAGGGCAAGGCTGCTGATGTAAGTGAAGCCGTACGGATGGTCGGAATATCACGCAGCACTTTCTATAAATACCGTGACATGGTCAGAGACATAAGCACAGTTTCAATGGGCCGTCATGCTATTATTTCAATGATGATGAGCCACAGCGTAGGAACTCTTTCTGCTGTACTCAGCATCATCTCACGCTATGGTTACAGCGTTTGGACAATAACCCAGAATCCTCCCGTAGACTCCAGAGCAAACGTGGTCATCACGCTTGAACTTGGAGAGGATGCCGGAAGCCTTGACAGCATGCTTAGAGATATAACAGAAGCACCCGGACTTTCAAGGGTGCAGCTGCTTGGAATGGACTAGGAGAATAAATGGACTTTAAACAGATAGAAGCTTTTGTCAATGTTGTAAGATATAAAAGCTTCAGTAAGGCCGCCGATGCGACTTTCTTTACACAACCCACCATCAGTACCCACATACGTAATCTGGAAAAGGAACTCGGTGTAAAACTACTCGACCGTAAGAGCAGAGTCGTTGAAATGACTCCTCAGGGAAGCAAGTTCTACAAGTATGCCGTTGAAATGATCAACGCGCGGGCTCAGGCTTTCGATGCTCTGAATGACAACAGTGAGAATATCGGAGGAATACTCGAGATACAGACTTCCTCCATCCCATCTGTCACCTTCCTGCCTTCCCTTCTGTCGGGATTCAGGCTGACACACCCGGGGATCCAATACTATGTTTCAGTATCTGACACGCAGACTGTTATTGACAACATCACGGAGCGCAGAGGGGAGATCGGTTTCATCGGTGAGAAGATCAATTCTTCTTCAATAGAATGTACCCAGGTAGCGGTAGACAAATCCGTCCTTATCGCTCCTGCCAATTACGACATCCCTTCAACTATCAATCTGACCGATGCCATCCAGTATCCTTTTATCTGGCGCGAGACCGGCTCTGCGACACGCAGGACTTTTGAGCAGGCAGCTCTGAAGTCGGGCTTTGAAAAGGATGAATTTGAGGTAGCCGCTTTGGTAGATGATATGGATACTATGATCCGTTCGGTAGAAGCGGGACTCGGTGTTGCTATCATCTCGGAAAAGATAGCTTCATCACTCGGAGGAAGAGTGAAAACTGCAGATATCAAAGATTTCAACGAGGACCGCGTCTTCTTCATGATCAATCTTAAAAGTATATCATTCTCTCCTGCCGCCGAAGCTTTCAGCGGATACGTGAAGGCAAGTATGAACGTCAAATAGCCTTCGGATAAATGCAATATGAAAAGGTGTCCCGGTATGGGACACCTTTTTTGTATCAGTCGTGTATTTCTACGGAATACCTGCTGTTTCCCGGCTTGAAGCATCCGATGACTGCAGTTTCGCAGCCCTTCTCACCCAGCTGTTCTGTAAGCCTCGGGATCTCGCTTTCCTTTACGGCAATCAGGAGACCTCCTGATGACTGAGGATCGTACAGGCAGTCTATACGCGCCCTGAGATCAGGATCGCGGTCCGGATCCCTTGAAAGGAACTCCATAACATCAGGTTTGACATAATCCATGTTACGGTATGCACCGGCAGGTATGATCCCCATTGATGCCATCTCGAGTGCTCTGGAGAATATCGGCACTTTGTGGCTGTACAGCTCAAGCGTTACACCGCCTGCCTTAGCCATCTCGGCAGCATGACCCATGAGGCCGAATCCGGTGATATCAGTACATCCATCCACTTTGACGCCCTGCATCGCTTCCCAGGCATATTTGTTGAGAAAAGCCATCGTAGCCTCGATCTCAGCATTCTCCTCTTCAGTGAGCAGATCCACCTTTGCTGCGGTGGTCAGTACGCCCGTTCCTATCTTCTTTGTGATGACCAGAAGATCTCCGGCGCTTGCGCTGTTGCTGAGTATGTCATCAGGATGAGCGAATCCTGTCACGGAAAGACCGTACTTCGGCTCCTTGTCATCTATGCTGTGCCCTCCGACGATCGTAGCACCCGCTTCACAGACTTTGTCATTTCCTCCTTCAAGAATGCCTTTGACCGCATCGAGCGGAAGCTTTCCGTTCGGAAAGGTCAGGAGGTTCATTGCAAGCTTAGGCTGCCCTCCCATCGCATATACATCGCTCAGTGCGTTCGCAGCAGCTATCTGCCCGAACATATAAGGATCGTCCACTATAGGCGGAAAGAAATCCACGGTATTGATTATCGCTATATCGTCAGTAAGCTTGTAGACACATGCATCATCGCTGCTTTCGAAACCGACGAGAATACGCGGGTCGCTTATCTTAGGCAGACCCGCCAAAAGACTTGATAGGACTCCCGGCCCTATTTTGGCGCCTCAACCACCGGCGGTTGTCATCTGTGTCAGAAGCACCTTGCCTGTATAGTCAACAAAACCAGGAGCCTTCGGCTTGGGAGGCTCTATATGACAAGCAAGTTTTTCTTTTGCTTCCTGTAAAGTTTTATCGTCTATCTCTTTACCCATATATGTGTATAATATCATTTTTCTTCTTTTTTTAATACAAGATATTGTGTTTTTTTCTATTGTCATCACAATGTCGTGTTTGTATAATCATTCATAATGAATTTTTGGACATCATAGTGAAAGAGAGACATTATGGCTAAGCAAAGACAGATTATCCAGATCCAGGAGAAAGTACCTCTGAGTAAAGGTATTCCGCTCTCCATCCAGCACACATTCGCAATGTTTAGTGCTTCTGTACTCGTTCCTTACATTCTCGGGATAAGTCCTTCCATCGCCCTTCTCATGAACGGCATCGGAACACTTATCTTTATTTTTGTCACCAAAGGCGGAGCACCGGCATATCTCGGTTCATCATTCGCGTTCATATCGCCTGCTCTGATTGTCATATCACAGCCTGATCTTGGCTACAGATATGCACTCGGGGGATTCGTAGTTACGGGCCTCCTGATGTGCCTTGTTGCAGGGATCATCAAGTTTGTAGGAACAAGATGGATCGATGCCATTCTGCCTCCTGCAGCCATGGGTCCTATAGTAGCACTCATCGGTCTTGAGCTTGCGGGAAGCGCTGCTCAGACAGCCGGTATCCTTAACGGAGACGGATCGATGGTAGAAAACCTTGATCCAAAAGTGCTGACCGTATTCCTTGTGACACTGCTGCTGGCAATATTCGGCGGTGTCCTCTACAGAGGATTCGCAAGCGCTATTGCCATCCTGATCGCGATCGTATCAGGATATGTACTCGCACTCATTTTCGGACTCGTGGACTTCAGCTCGGTAGGCAGCGCAAGCATATTCGAGCTGCCTGCATTCCAGACTCCGAAGTGGAGCGCACAGGCCATAGCAGTTATAATACCGGCTACTCTTGTAGTCGTCTCAGAGCACATCGGACACCAGGTAGTAACATCTGAGGTCGTAGGCAAGAATCTCCTTAAAGATCCGGGCCTCCACAGATCCATGTTTGCAGACGGATTCTCGACTGCACTCTCAGGTTTCTGCGGATCCTGCCCTACCACTACATACGGCGAGAATATCGGTGTTATGGCCATTACAAAGGTATACAGTGTATGGGTCATCGGAGGAGCTGCGGTATTCTCAATCCTTCTCTCATTCATCGGCAAAGCTTCCGCACTCATTCAGACTATTCCGGGTCCTGTAATGGGAGGTGTAAGCTTCCTTCTCTACGGCATGATCGGAGCTTCCGGTATCAGACTCATGGTCGACTCCAAGATCGACTACTCCAAAGCCCGCAACCTTGCGATGACTTCCGTGGTATTCGTTGTCGGGCTCTCCGGCATCGCCATCAACCTGGGACAGGTACAGCTTAAGGGAATGAGCCTGGCTGCTGTAGTCGGCATGCTGCTCGGGCTTATCATGTACCTGCTCGACAAGTTCAAACTTACGAATGAGTATGATGAAGTTGATGAAGATCAGGAAAAACTGAAAACGTTTGCTTCAAGCAGATAAAAGTGCTTTTCAAAAGTGAGGCGTCTTCACAAACGGCTCACTTTTTATTTTAGAATTTGTGATACAATTTTCGGGTAGATTAGAAATAATAAACTTTAATGTGGAGGAAATAATGGCTAAAGAAAGAATATTGGTTATGAATCTGGGGTCCACTTCCAGCAAAATCGCTGTCTATGATGACGACAAAGAAATATTTAATGATACGATCCGTCATGCAACAGAAGAACTCGCACCGTTCGGGGATGTAACAGAGCAGTACGGGTTCAGATATGACAAGATCAAAGAGTCCCTGGCAGCTAACGGCGTAAGCATGGATTCTCTGACAGCAGCAGTATCCAGAGGCGGCAATATCGTACCTTGCCCTCATGGAGCTATCGGCATCGATCAGGCTATGATAGATTTTCTTACCAGGCCTGAAGATCTCGCGAAGCATCCTTCGCTCATCGGAAGCATGATAGCATTCGATCTGCACAAGGAGCTTGGAATACCTGTATGCATTTACGATGCGATCGGAACAGACGAAAAGATGCCTGTGGCGAGAGTCAGCGGCGTGCCTGAGCTTCCTCACTTTACAGTAGGTCACACCCTCAACACCAGAGCCATGGCCATAAAATGTGCGGAGGAAAAACTGGGAAAGAGTTTTGACGAGTGCACTTTCATCGTTGCGCACCTCGGCGGAGGCAGCTCGATCAGATTGTATAAAAACGGCGTAAATATCGACAGTGTAAACGACGACGAAGGTAACTTCACACCTGAAAGAGGAGGCGGAGTAAGCGCGAAGCGTCTTGTAGATCTTTGCTACAGCGGAAAATATTCATACAAAGAGGCAATGAAGCTCTTCCATGGTAAAGGCGGACTTATCGCCCACCTCGGAACAGCAGACGCACGTGATGTAGAAAAGATGGTCTCAGACGGCGACAAGTATGCTGCGATCGTATATGAAGCTATGTGCCTTAATGTAGCTAAGGATATCGCTAAGCTCGCTGCTACTGTCTGCGGCAAAGTAGACCGTATAATACTGACAGGCGGAATTTCTTATTCGAAATACGTTTCGGAATATATCAGGGAACACGTCGAGTTCATCTGCCCTGTTGAGATAATGCCTGGCGAGTTCGAGATGGAGGCTCTTGCTGCAGGCTGTCTCAGGGTTCTCAGAGGCGAAGAGAAACTGCAGGATTTCGGTGAGATAGCAGCTTCTGCTGAAGACAGGATCAGCATCGTTCCGGGAGTAAAGCCGGGCACCGTTCCTGTTCGCTAGAATAAAGTGATTTACATATTATACAGACTAGTAAAAGATCACGTTTTGGCAAACACTCTGCCAAAACGTGATCTTTTGTTTAACGATGTATGCAAATTGTGTCTTATACTATTTGATCAGCCCGAACTTTCTGCCCAGGTTCATCCATGATTCCTTTGATCTGCGTATGGTGGAATTCTTTCCGCAGAAGGAAGCTCTTACCCATCCCGGTCCGTCGAATGCGCGTCCCGGAGTTATGAGTATTCTCTCCTCCTTGGCAGCCTGTACGAATTCACGCTCGTCCTCAACAGGTGACTTGATCCACATGTAGAAAGCTCCCTGAGGATAAAGTGCTTCAAGTCCGGCTCCTGTAACGATCTCATAAAGATCCTTCGCGTTCATCTTATAATAATCCAGATCGGATCTGCACTTAAGGCATCTTTCCACTATGAGCTCCTGTATCGTAGGGGCGTTTGTCCCTCCGAGCACCCTGCCTGCCACAACAAGAGCTGCAGCTAATTCGTCATGCCCTTCAGCACATTTAGGAACAGCTACATAACCGATGCGGTCTCCCGGCATAGACAGTGATTTTGACCACGAATAAGCTATCAGCGAATCTTCATAATAGTCTCCCGGGAAAGGTACGTCCTGATCAGTATAAACGAGTTCCCTGTATGGTTCATCGCATATCAGATAAATAGTATGTCCGAATTTCTTCTCTGCTTCCCTGAGTACATCAGCTACCTTATCCAGAGCTTCTCTGGAATAGATCTTTCCTGTAGGATTGTTAGGGTTATTGAGCATAACACCTTTGACTTCCGGTACAAGCAGTTCCCTTAGTGCTTCCGCATCAGGGTCAAAGCCAAGCTTTTCATTTGCCGGTACTACTATGGTATCAGCCCCCCAGTTGCGTGCCCAGTTGCCATATTCCACGAAATAAGGAGCGAATACTACAAGTTTATCGCCGGGATCGAAGATGCACTTATTTATCATATTGATGGAGTACGCGGCTCCGCATGACATGATTATATGGTCAACATCGAAGAACTCACCACCTGCCCTGTCATTAAGATCGTCAGCTATGGCCTTTCTGGTTGATTCATATCCCGCATTTGAAGGATAGCCATGTACGTAAAGAGGATCCAGATCATGGTTGATCTCGTCTATAGCGTCAAAAACCTCCTGCGGAGGCTTGAGCCCCGGATTGCCTATGCTGAAGTCATAGACATTCTCAGCACCATATACTTTAGCCATTTTTTTGCCTTCCTCAAACATTGCCCTTATCTGGGAACTGCCTGCAAGGAAAGGCTCCATTGCTTTTGAAATCATTGAAAAACCTCCTAAGCGAAAGCATATTATAATATTTTTATCCAGTCGCCTGAATGCCCTTTTTATTGTTTTAATTGTATCATATATGAACTTGCAAAAAGCCCACTTTTGTTCGATAATTAGAGCAACAAACAGCGCTCATTTTTTATAATTCCGAGCGTCTGTTACCCTATTGTTTCATTTAATTTGGAGGAAAACCTATGTCAAAATATGATTGGAGCAAATTTGGTCTTCATGTCCCTGAGATCATGCTGCCTAAGGAAGGCACAGATTATTTCAAATGGGCTGTCGTTGCATGCGACCAGTTCACTTCCGAGCCTGAGTACTGGGACAAGGTTGAAGAGATCGTAGGCGATGCACCTTCGACTCTCAGGCTGATGCTTCCTGAGCTTTATCTCGATAAGCCGGGTGAAGCTGAAAGGATCAAAGATATCCGCGCGACTATGGATAAATACCTTGAGGACGGCACTCTCAGAAAGATGGCGCCTGGCTGCATGCTCATCAAGAGAACAGCTGAAGGACGCTCCCGCCTTGGTCTCGTTATCGCTACAGACCTCGAAGCATATGACTTCAACAAAGGTTCGACATCACTCACAAGAGCAACAGAGGGCACAGTAGTAGAGCGTATACCGCCTCGCCTGAGGATAAGAGGAGACGCTCCTATCGAGATGCCTCATATCCTGATTCTTATCGATGATCCTGATAAGTCGGTTATTGAGCCTCTCGCTGATGCTCCGAAAGAAGTTATCTACGACACTGACCTCATGATGGACGGCGGTCACATCACAGGCTGCTTTATCGCAGAGAAGGATCTTGAAGGCGCAAAGGAAGCTCTTTCGGTACTTTACGATAAAGCTGAAGAAAAGTACGGTGCCGGCCATGTTATCTTCCAGGCTATGGGAGACGGCAACCACTCCCTCGCTACCGCAAAGACTGCATGGGAAAACATCAAGAAGACTCTTACTCCTGAAGAGATCGAAGGACATCCTGCAAGATATGCTCTCTGCGAGATCGAAAACATTCACGATGACGGTATCGTATTCGAGCCTATCCACAGAGTCATTTTCGCTAACCAGGGCCAGTCGGGAATGGATCTCGTAAACAAGCTCGTTGATCATCTTAACAAGCTCAACGGCAAGGCATATCTCGCTGATGCAGATGCAGCTGTACCTGAAGGCGCATTTGAGATTCCTTATATCACAGGTGCTCAGAGAGGAAAGATCATCATCGAGGGCCCGGAAAACAAGCTTGAGGTAGGCGCTCTGCAGGCAGCCCTTGATATTATGGTCAAGGAGGAAAAAGTCTGTGATATCGACTATATTCACGGCACAGCAGCTGTTGAGAAGCTGTCTGTAAGAGACGGCAATGCAGGATTCATGCTTCCGCCGATGGATAAGTTCATGCTCTTCCCTGCTGTAGCAGCAGACGGAGCACTTCCGAGAAAAACATTCTCCATGGGCGAAGCAAACGAGAAGAGATACTATATTGAATCCCGCTATATCGCTAAGTAGGAACAGATTAATCGTTAACAGCATAATTTAAAAGCGGCGGCCGCCTGGCCGCCGTTTTGCATTCACTTGTTTCAGTCCAATAGGTTTTGCTTGCCTTGGTGTTGGTGGAAGCACTTACATCCGGTAATGCAGCTGCTGCACAAACCGCTACGAACACTTATTATGCCAGCTTTAGTTTATTGAAATCCAGTTCTATGAGAGGATTATCATTCAAAGGACGGGTAATCTGCCTGCTGCCATCATCAGTGACATCACTTATGTACCAGTAATCCGTGACCAGGCTCGGATCGAGCATAGTAGTATCAGACCACTTCTGAATGCCCTCTTTGAACATACCCATGTTGTATGATGAGTCCATTGCATAAACTTCCCCGTTTTCTACTTCTACCACAAGGACACCGTGTGTGCCGGTGCTTGCAGCATCGATCCCCCACACCACAATACCTTCAGGATGATCTTTCAGAAGGCTTTCAAATTCTTTTATCCTTGCCTGCCTGCCTTCTCCTGAAAAAGATCCGCAGGAAATACTGTACTTAATTCCATCGGCTTCATAACTGAAGCTGTACAGGAGAAGTCCGTCCATCGTGGCCTCCGGCCGCAGCGATGCATTTGTGATATCTGACCACCCATCATTGTTTCTCATGATAGCTGCCCTTCGTATCATCATTCTTGTTGCCGTTAATACGCAGTCCCCCTCCATATAATCGGACTCCTCAGTATAGTATACGGCTTTGCTTTCAAGCAGGTCTTCAGCGTACACTGCGGGTGCTGCAGCAGGCACAGTCAGAGCCAGTGCTAATAATATGGTAATGATTCTCTTTTTCATGGTTTTATCCTCCATTTTCAAAGCAAACAATCTCCCACTGTGCCACAGAATAATCCAGCTGTCTCTATACGTAAATAAATCTAAATGCCTGTTATGGTCATTCTTAACAGATTGAAATAAAACTGAAATAAATCGGGATATGTTGGAAATGCAAAGGAATACACCCCTTACGCTTTTTAGGAAATAAAAAAAGATGCAGACCTGACGGCCTGCATCTCTGTTATTCTGATTATCGATCTGTATCAGTCGGCAATGGCATCTCTTTCTCTTGCTTTGTCAAATACCGCTCTCTCCTTGTCGAGTGTCGGTGTGACCTTTGCAACGATAAATGCTACGAGTCCGCCGCAGATGAATCCAGGCAGCAGCTCATATACGCCTGTCGATGCGGAGAGTCCGCCGAACAGCCATCCGAGGTCAACGATGAAGCCTGCGAGGATACCTGCGATAGCTCCCTTATAGTTGAACTCTCTCCAGAAGAGTGACAGAATGATTACCGGTCCGAATGAAGCACCGAATGCGCCCCATGCGTTCTCTACCAGGTTCATGATAGCCTGAGCACCTGCTCCCTTTGATGATGCGATCAGGTAAGCGATGATTGCGATAACTACTACTACAATACGTCCTACCAGTACAGCTTCCTTTTCACTTACATTCTTCTTGAACTGTGTATAGAGGTCTGCGGTGAACGAGCTGGATGCTACGAGCAGCTGTGAATCCGCTGTCGATACCGAAGCAGCGATGATAGCTGCAAGGAGCAGTCCGGAAAGTGCCGGCGGGAAGAACTTCCTTGCCATTGTGATGAATACAATCTTCTGCATTCCGATCGGCAGCAGTTCGTCAGCTACGAGCATTCTGCCCATGTATGCGATGATGCATGCACTTCCGAGCGAGATCAGAACCCAGATTATAGCGATCGTCGATGACTTCTTGATCTGTGAAGGCTTCTCGATCGACATGAATCTTACGATGATGTGAGGCATACCGAAGTATCCGAGACCCCAGGCCATGCCTGTTGCGACATCCTGCCAGCTTGCGCTGAAGAGCCCGCCTCCGAAGTCGCAAGTGACTACCGCACCGCTTGCATCCGTATATTCATATACCTTGGACAGCAGTGATGTATCAAGATTCTGATGAGTAGCAATAACAGCAATAGGAACTGCCATAAGAGCGATCATCATCAGCATGCCCTGGAAGAAGTCTGTCCAGCATACAGCAGTGAATCCGCCGAAGATCGTGTAGAAAACGATCAGCAATGCGAAGATCACCATCGCAAGTGTTGTTGAGATTCCAGGGAAAAGTGTTCCGAATACTGTTGTGCCTGCTACAAATGCAGATGCAACATAAATGGTGTATGCGAAGAGGAAGATCAGAGCACAGATGACCTGCAGTGTCTTGCTGTCAGCATCGAATCTGTTTGCGAGGAACTGCGGGATAGTGATTGAGTCATTTGCTTCCTCCGAGAATACTCTCAGTCTTCTTGCGCAAAGAATCCAGTTAAGTGCGGTACCGAGAGCAAGTCCGATGCCGATCCAGATCTGACCGAATCCGAATGCCAGGATAGATCCAGGGAGTCCCATCAGCAGCCAGGCTGACATATCTGATGCCTGTGCCGACAGAGCCGCTACCCATGGTCCCATGGCACGTCCGCCCAGGAAGTAATCTTCCTGACTTCTCTGTTTGTCCTTAATATAGAAGTAGATTACTACTCCCATAAGGGCCACAAAGTACAAAATAAAAGTTAACATTTCAGAACTCATATAATACTCCTTTTCTATTGTCACCTCTTAGCTTATTTCGAGTTTTTATTTTTTACGGCATGTTTCAAATCCGGGTTATATTTATTGATTCGAATTTCCGCAATAAGAATGGGGTTTGGTGACAATAAACAATTATGAACTTATTATCGCCCGAATGAATCTTTAAGTCAATCTAAAATTGATATTAAGTTATCGTTCAAGCAGCATAATTGTCACCTTACCGCACTTCTCTGCTTCAGCCTAATCGTTGAAATTTCAAGCTTTTTATAATATTTTTCTGATGTTTATATGCAAAAACTTTGTTAATTAATTAACCTAATTTACCTGTCTTAACCGCTTCTGCTTTTTATCTACCTTAAAATGATAAATAAATAATCATTTTTTACTTTATTCATACACTATAAAAAGCGGGGATACACATAAGTGCATCCCCGCCGTGGGTTATTTTTTAAATCTAAGTGTTATCAGCTTCATTGATATTCTGGAAGCGTTTGCCCCAGACATTTGTAAGGGACATAACCGTCGCAAACGCATCAGGATCAACTTCAGCGAGGTATTTTTTAATTTTTATACTCTCTGCCGGAGTGCAGATCGTACTGATGGTCCTTCTCTCCTCTTTTGTATACTCTCCTCTTGAAGCATGTGTTGTAACTGCACGGTTCACATCTTTCAGTATGAATTCAGTTATCTGTTCGCGCTTTTCCTTTGAACTCGTGATTATATCAAACTGAACAAATTTTCCTCCGTATCCCACAGTGATGGCAGAAATGACCCTCGCTGCCACGACAGCTGTTACTATTGCGTAAACAGCGATATTAGTATCGAATACGAAAGCCGATACTGTGATTATAGCTACATCAAGAGCCATTTGTATGTCTCCTGTACGCAGATGATTCAGAAATTTGAATTTTATAACTCTGGCTAAAGTATCTGTTCCGCCTGAAGAATACCCTCCTATGTAGCCTACTCCGGTCGCAATGCCATAGAAAATTCCGATCAAAAGGGCCGCCAGAAACGGATCCGGAGATCTGAGAAATTCGTAGTCAATATGCTCGAATATAAAAAGCATTATCGGATAAGCAAATCCGAGAGCAATTATCCTCTTTACTTCTGCCTTGCCCATCGCAAAATAAGCTATGATCAGTACTACCATGGAAAGGCTGTAGTAAACCAGTGAATAGCTAACCGGAAAGAAATGTGTGATCAGTCTTGCGATACCCGGCATTCCTCCTGAAGTCATACCATTCGGGATCATGACGAATATCTGTACCGACGAACCGAAAAACGCCGACGTCAGAACGATCAGCGTTTCTCTTAAGAATTTACCTGTTTTTGTTTTAGGTGATCTTAACATTATTGCATTATGCCTCCGGATCCCATTCGACCTGATCACGGTAGCTGCCAAATGGTGTCACAGGGAGGTAAACCTGCATATCGAATCCAAATTCACCATATGTGTCATATACCGGGAACATGGTTATGCATAATGACCAGCCGTTTTCAAATGCCAGCTGCAGTGTGTCCCTTGAGATCTCGCCGTATTTACCGGTAGCAAATCTGACATCCATAAGTTCCGAAGGAAATCCTGTTTTAGGTGTCTTCAGGTTTTTATTGTTCGGCATGCGTCCGAGATATCCACGTGCATTTACACATCCGATACGGGTCACTTTCAGTTCTTCTATAGGTTTAATAAAGTAATAATCGATCTTACCATAGAAGTAATCATACAGTTTCTGCGGTGCTTCAGGATGGAACTTCATTACACGAGGAAGTTCGCGACCGATTGCTCTGAGCATTGGTGTGATCAACGATCCATATATAAAGCTTTCATCCTTGATTAGATCAGCCCAGTTTTCAGAATCACGAGGTGCAATATTCATGAGTATTTCGTTCACATCATCAAAGTACTCATTTGAGCACGGGATGCCGAAAATACGGTCACCGAAATCGTCGATGCCGTTGAACGAGTTCATGATCTTATCCTGGTTCATATCGAGCTGACGGTCCGCAACGGGCAAAGCCGAAAGGATCTTCGCATCGTTCTTAACTGAAATAGCGAAACGCCAGTCAAGATCAGGACGTTCAAGCATGATCTCTCCGAATGAGTCTCTTTCAAGCTTTCTGTCAAGATAATTCAGACGAATGCACAGCGGCTCGCCATCTGTTTCGAAAATATACGGTTCATGTGATGCTATGCGCTCCATAGCAGGTGCGGCCTGTCTGTATGCAATGTCTTTCTCTTCATCAGTATCTTCCCAAAGATGAAAGAAGTAACTGGATTCTTCGTCATCCTGAATCACATATGGAACGTTCTCTCTCTCAAAGATGTTTTTTAATGCTTTAACACATGCTTCGACAAGAATTTTATTTATCATTTTGAACTCCTCCTTCGGGAAATCAATTTCATTTTGTCCGGCCGGCCGGGCCGAAAACATCCGTATATATTATATCCTATGCAATACAAAAAAACATCTGGTTTTGATAATAAGACGACATTGTTAAGGGGCATAAAAACAAGTAAAGAAAAGAACGGCCAAAAGCCGTTCTTTTCTTTTCGTGGTAGCGCATCAGGGAATCGAACCCTGGATTCCGCCGTGAGAGGGCGACGTCTTGACCTCTTGACCAATGCGCCACATTTTTCATGCGCAAGTAGTATTATAAACAAAAGGCTTGGTCTTGTCTACAAAATTTTGAAAAAAGTTATCAAGTTTTATAGTCCTCTATATGATATCATTTGACTATGGAAAAGAAAAAAATTCTCATCATTCATACAGGCGGCACGATCGGCATGGTCCGTACTGCAAACGGTTTTGCCCCAAAGGCAGGAGCTATTATTGAAGAACTGAAGCAGATCCGCGATCTCAACTCTCCGTACATGCCGGAATGGGATCTCA
>JBGUKU010000069.1:0-26566 GCA_045114615.1 Anaerovoracaceae bacterium | reverse complement strand
CGTATTCGTACTGCTGCGTTTCGTAGCTATACCTACACCATTCCCTGACACAACACTCAGCATCTATGCAGCTGTAGTAGCATTTTTCGCTGTACTGTTCGGACCTGTTGTGGGATTCGTCGGAGGATTCCTCGGAAACCTGCTCGTAGACCTTACCGCAGGCTGGGGCGTATGGTGGACATGGGTCGTTGTAACAGGTCTTTATGGTCTGTTTGTGGGACTCGGATGCAAAGGAATCGATCTTGAGGACGGAGTTTTCGACAAGAAGGAATTCATTCGCTTCACTGTAGTTTCGATAGTCAGCTGCGTGCTCTGCTGGGGTGTACTTGCGCCTATCGGAGACATCCTCATCTATGCTGAGCCTGCAAATCTCGTGTTCATTCAGGGACTGTTTGTCGGTCTCAGCGGAATGATCGCATCGATCGTTGTCGGCGGAATCCTTTGCAAGGCGTACGCTGCATCAAAGGCGCAGAAAGGATCCCTGACCAAGGAGGACTGATTTGGAAAGAGGAGAACCTATAATCGAATTCAGGGACTTCTCCTTCCAGTACAACGCGCAGATGGAGCCGACCCTCTATAACATCGATCTCACCATCCGGAAAGGTGAGAAGGTGCTTATTGCGGGTCCGTCCGGATGCGGAAAGTCAACTTTAGTCAACTGTATAAACGGCCTTATACCTTTTTCGTACAAGGGAGAGATCAAAGGATCTCTGAAAATAAAGGGAGAGGAGAGCTCGTCTCTGAGCATCTCCGCTATTTCGAATACTGTCGGAACAGTCCTTCAGGACAGTGATGCCCAGTTTATAGGCATGACTGTTCTGGAGGACATTGCTTTTGCGCTGGAAAATGAGTGCGTTGTAAAGGAAGAAATGGTGGAGCGGGTCCACAGGGCGGCAGAGATAGTGGATATCTCAGATCACCTGGAGTATGCGCCTACTGACCTGTCAGGAGGGCAGAAGCAGCGTACGGGCATAGCAGGCATACTCGTCGATGATGTCGAAGTAATGCTCTTTGACGAACCGCTTGCCAACCTTGATCCGGCGACAGGCAAAACTGCCATGGAGCTGATAGACGATGTTGCTGTCAAGACTGGGGCAACTGTCATTGTTGTAGAGCACCGCATAGAAGATGTACTTCATATAGAGATGGACCGCATCATACTCATGGAAAACGGAAGGATAGCTTTCGACGGGACTCCTGATGCGCTTCTCTCATCGAATCTGCTCATAGAGGGCGGAATAAGGGAACCTCTTTACATAACAGCGCTTAAATACGCCGGGATAGAGATCACAGAAGGCAAATTGCCGCACAGCATACGATCCATAATCCTGACGTATGAAGACAAGAATCTGGTAAGAAGGTGGCATGAGAGCACACCGACCGTAAAGCCGGAGCCTAAGACCGATACAATATTGGATATAAAAAATCTTGAATTCGCTTACGAGGACAGACCTCCTACGCTTAAAGGTGTTGATCTTGATGTGCACAGAGGCGAGCTGATGGCAATAGTAGGGCGCAACGGAGCCGGCAAATCGACTCTTGCCAAGGTTGTCTGCCGCTTCGAAAAAGACTGTACAGGCTCCATGATGCTCATGGATGAAGATCTCATGACGCTCAGCATAAAGGAATGTGCGGACAGGGTCGGTTATGTGATGCAGAACCCAAACCAGATGATCTCAAAGACCATGATATTCGATGAGATCGCGCTCGGACTCAAGCTGAGAGGACTGGATGAAGAGGCAATCAAAGAGAAGGTCGAAAGCGTCATGAAGATCTGCGGACTATATGAGTTCCGCAACTGGCCGATTTCTGCGCTGTCATATGGACAGAAGAAGAGAGTGACGATCGCGTCCATACTCGCACTGGATCCGGATATTATCATTCTCGATGAGCCGACTGCCGGCCAGGACTTCAGACATTACACAGATATCATGGAGTTCCTCAAGGATATCAACTCGAGGGGTATTACAATAATAATGATCACGCACGATATGCACCTGATGCTCGAGTACGCTGAGAGGGCACTCGTGTTCACTGACGGGCGTATAATCGCTGACGATACTTCGGCCGCGATACTGACCAGCCCGGACATAATAGAAAAGGCATCGCTCAAGGAGACTTCGCTGTATCACCTGGCTTTGATGTGCGGCATTGAAGATCCTTCGGAATTCGTGCAGCACTTCATCAACTATGACAGGGAGGTGCGCTCATGAAGCTTCTTAACTACATTGAGCGGAAGTCACCTGTACACAGCCTGAACGGTGCGTCGAAGCTGTTCTGCCTGCTGATGTGGATCTGTTCAACGATGATCACTTTTAATACGCCATTTTTGCTGGGAGCTACCATACTCGGCGCTGTGGCATTCAGGCTGTCCAGGCTTAAGCTTTCAGAGCAGAAAGGCCTTCTGTACTTCCTGCTCTGCTTCATGCTGCTGAATGCATTGCTGATCTATATCTTCAATCCGGAGAGAGGTGTTGAGCTGTACGGTACAAGGAATCTTATAGTACAGATATGGGGCAGGTTCACCATAACCAAGGAGCAGCTGCTCTACCAGTTCAACGTAATACTCAAATATCTGTCGACCATACCTATCATTCTGGTGTTTATCGGTTCCACACAGCCGAGCGAACTGGCGGCATCGATGAATAAAATAGGCATTCCTTACGGATTCAGCTATTCATTCGCTCTTGCGCTTCGCTATATACCGGATACTGTTGCATCATTCATCGATATCTCAAGATGTCAGCAGGCAAGGGGAATAGAGATGAGTAACAAGGAGAGCCTTCTGAAGCGCATCAAGGCGGCGGCCGCATTGGTGTTGCCGCTCATTCTGGGGAGCGTCGAACAGATAGAAGTGATAACCAACGCGATGGAGCTACGTAAATTCGGTACGCAGAAGCGGAGAACATGGATAATGTCGAGACCTTTCAAAGCTGGAGATTATCTGACCATCGCAATCGGAATAGGCATGATGGCTTTCGTTGTTGCCTACAATGTGATCAACGGAAGCCGTTTCTGGAATCCATTCACATAAAACAGGAGGTCGATCAGATGAAACCAACTGTAGTACTTCAGACTGACTTCGGCAACGGAGGCGGAGGTGTGATGGCGGGCGTCATCAGATCTGTTGATCCGGAAGTCCCGGTATACGATTTTGACCACTTTATAGAGGCTTTCAATACAGTAGCCGCTTCGGCAAGCCTGAGCGGCGCCGTACCATACTGGCCTTCCGGAACGGTATTCGTTTCGGTTGTTGACCCGGGAGTCGGCACTGAAAGGCGGTCGTGCGTAGCAAAACTCGATAATGGCAGTTATATTGTTACACCTGACAACGGCACACTCACCATGCTTAAAGAAATGGTAACAGAGGTGCGCCGGATAGATGAGAGTATCAACAGGCTGCCGGGAAGTGAGAACTGCTATATATATCATGGCAGAGACGTTTATTCATATACTGCGGCAAGACTCGCGTCCGGAGTGATCAGCTATGAAGAGGTGGGTCCTGAATATCCGGTATCTGAGATAGTCGTACATACTCTGACGAATGTTGAGACAGTTGTGCGCAAGGGATATGCGCATGCAGGATTCTACGACATGGAGAAGGCCTTTGGCTGCCTCAGGGTGAACATAACAACAAAGGAATTCCAGGAGATCGGAGGATTCTGTTACGGTGACAGATTTCATCTTGTAATAAGCGACGGGCATAAGCCAATCTATGACGGGATATGCTACTATGACAAGACATTCGGACTAGCTCCTAAAGGGGAAGCCTTTGTATGCGGGGACATACAGGCAGGAGAAGGACAGACACTGAGATTCAATCTGAATCACGACAACTTTTTCGACAAATACGCCCCTGAGCTGAACGATGGACTCGGGATGGCAAAAGACTACTCGTTCACTGCTACACCTTGGGAAGGTGATCTTTAAGGACTGAGAGCCATGAATAAAGGTATTGGGGAAGGAAAAAAAGGATACAGGTTCTGGGCGGAGATGCTCATAGTGATCCAGTCTCTGGTTTACGGTTTCGGAGATCCGATATCCAAGATCGCATTCGAGATAGTGCCCGTCTATTCAATGATGACGGTACGCTACACGATAGCATTTCTGTTTTGCATTGCCATATTCGGAAAGCGGATAGTGCGTACGGTAAAGAGCGTACCGGTGAAAGCCTGGCTTATACCCGGACTTTGCATTGCCCTGAGCTATGTTCTGAATAATATTGCTCTGAATATGACTGAAGCGACGTCGGTCGCATTCCTCAGATCTCTTGCGGTGGTCATGACTCCCGCATTGGCATTCATCGCTTACAGAAAAAGATACAGATGGCAGAATATCGCAGCCCAGATACTCGTTCTTCCGGGCATGTACCTGCTGTGCGTAAGAGGTGGACTATCGGGATTCGGTGCCGGAGAGATCCTGGCACTTCTTGCAGCTGCTCTTGTGGCGGCTACACTGGTATTTACAGGCAGATTTCTTGATCAGGTCGATCCTGTTTCAATGACGGCACTTCAGGCAGGCTGCTCAGCGGTGATAGCCCTTATCGGCAGTCTTATTGTTGAAGGCGGAGTCCACGCGGGATCTGCTACTCCGAAAGCATGGCTCATTATTCTGTATCTGGCCATACTGTGTACATTCCTGGGATATCTTTTGCAGAATCTCGCTCTCACAAGGATCAGCGACAGGGAGGTCTCATTGCTTCAGAGCCTTTGCCCGGTAATGACAGCGGTGTTCTCGTTCATACTGCTTGGAGAAAAATTATCCGCTGCCGGCATTGCCGGAGCGGTTATCATAATTGTCTGTATTTCGGTGTCAGCTCTAATAAAGGACGAAGGAAATTAAGGATAAGGGGACTGAAATATGAAAGACCTTAAGCACATTCATTTTTATGAGGATCTTCTTGAGCAGACGGCGAATAAGCTTGTTCTGCAAGAGAAGGAAGAAGGCGGGGTCGCTGTAGGATACACATGCTATTATGTGCCCGAAGTGCTGCTCAACTGCGGAAAGGCTTTTTCCGTACGTCTGCGCGCACCAAACACCGGGTCGCTCGACATCAGCCAATACTACATGTCGAGTTTTATCTGCGGCTATACGCGGGCTCTCTTTGAACGTGCCTTTGAAGGCGGCATGAACTATCTGGACTTCTATGCCAGCTCCGACACCTGCCAACAGATGGTAAGGGTAGTAGAGAATATCCGTGAACTCGAGCTCATCAGCAATCCGCGCTTTGGATGGGGCATCATAGACGCTCCGCTCAAGATCAGTCCGCATGGCAATAAGCTTTATACCGAACAGATCAGGGAGCATTTACTTAAGCCTCTTTCGGAGAAATATGGTGTAGATATTTCAGACGAAACCATACGCGAAGCTGTAAAGGAGCATAACGATATGTGTGCAATCTTCGAGGAGATATCGGAGATGCGAAAAGAAGATAATCCAAGGATCACTCCGCGGGAATTTCATGTATTATCGCTGATAAGTTATGCCAGCCCGACATCTCGAATACTTCCTTATCTGCGTGAGACGATCGAGGATCTCCGTGTAAGAGAAGCTGATGCACAGAACCGCTGGAGAGCGCGTGTCGTGGTAGTCGGGAGCGAGCTCGATGACTACGGTTTCTCAGAGATAATGGAGAACGTGCGCTGTTATGTGGCTGCAGACAGATATTGCTTCGGTTCCATCCCGGGACGTCAGCGGATACCGCTCACGGAAGATGAGCCGGCGCTCGATCAGGTATGCCGTTTTTATCTGGAGACGAACCAGTGTCCGCGTTTCATGTCACAGGATAAGATCATACAGCGTCGTGATACTGTCCGTGATCTTGTCCGCGAATACAAAGCGGATGGAATAGTTATAGAGCAGGCAAAATTCTGCGATTTCTGGGGATACGAGCGTACGCTCAACACACAGGTGATGCAGGAAGAATACGGCATCCCGACTCTGGGTATCGACCGTGAATACGTTGTCAGAGGCTCGGGCCAGCTGGCAACACGTATGCAGGCATTCGTTGAGAGCCTTGAGATCAAGAAGCTTCAGAAGGGAGGCGGCGCAAAATGAAAAAGAAAAGAGGCGCAGCTGACAATCTGAAAGACAAGACCGCGATACAGAAGCACAGAGAGTGGCGTGGTGGACGTGATACCGCTTACGACTACCTGCAATGGTGCCGTCTGTGGGGCATACTCATAAAGTGGGCAACTTCCCATCCGGTACAGAATGTGAAGGCAGTATTCAGATACCGCTGGATGTTTTCATATCTGACAGTGCCGTCGTTTTTCGACAGGCTTTGTGAGGGACAGAGAGGGGCAGGCCTCAGAGGCGCAAGAAACAACCTCAATTACCTCGCCAGTGACGTAACAAAAACACTTACAACGATATTCAGTGCTGACATGCACCTGCATCCGGGCAGCAAAAAAGCTGAGGAACTGAACAGGAAGATCATTTGTGTGGACGAACTTCTGCCAAATCTTCTGGGCAAGGGATTTCCTGACTGCAAGATGATACTCTTCCAGGAATACCCGATGTATCTGCCTTCGCTTATCAACCAGCATAGTCCGGTACACTACATAGAGCAGTCTGAACTTTACGGACTCCCGGCTGATGTGTGCCCGCTGCCTTCATTCGAGGCAGGCCTGGCCATCGAGGACGACTTTCCTAAGATCGGCTGCTGCATGCTTACATCCAACATGCCCTGTGACGGAAGCATCATGACCACGATGCTGCAGGAGCGGCGTATAGGACTCCCGTCTCAGGTGCTGAATGTGCCGCTCCGCTGGAAGGAGGATGAGGTGCAGGAGTATGCAGTCGATGAGATCATATCTGCCATAGAGTTTCTCGAAAAGCATACAGGCTGTAAGTTTGACTGGGATGCGTTCAAAGAGGGCTGTGAGATCTGGAACAGACAGAATGAGTGCAAGTTTGAGAAATGGGATATGAACCGTACGGATATACCGCCTCACACCGGATCGTCTGCATGGCTCTACCGGATATTCGAGCACCAGGCTGTAGCCGGAGAAAAGCTGGCTCTTAAAAATGACCTGAAGGTGAATGGAATACTGAGAAAGCAGGTAGCATCAGGCAAGTGCCCGAAAACTATCCGCCACCGTGCAATACTTTGGAACACGCCTTGCAATAATTACGCCAACTTCAACAACTGGCTTCTGAACTGCTGGGGCATTGAGTCTGTATGTGAGATGATCGATATTCACGGCACAGATCTTATCGATACAGGCAGCCGCGAAAGCATGCTGCGCGGACTAGCAGATCATTATCAGACATCGACCATGCGTGCCCATACAAAAGGCGGAAGTGAGGTAATGCTCGACAGCCTCTGGGAAAAGTACGAGGAATACAATGCTGACATGATAATCATGTTCGATCAGATATCCTGTAAGGGCGTCGGAGCAATCAATGGACTCTTCGAAGAAGGCGCGCTCAAACGCGGCATACCGATGGTTCGCGTCAGGCAGGATCTGATGGATCCGACATCTATTACACGGCGTGAGATGCGGAATGATGTGAATATTTTTATGCAGAGCGTTATGAACGAAGAGCCGCTGGATGCATCACTTGTTGATTTCGACGATGATGAAAGCTGGTAGGGAGGAAGAGGTCATGAAATTAATAAAAATAATGCTGACAGCCGCGTTGGCGTTTCTTGCGGTCACTGTGCCTGTATATTGGTTTAATCTTGATACGAAGCTTGTAAAGCTCCTGGAAAAGCCTATGATGAAGCACTATGACAATATGAAGCGGGACAGCAGATTGTAATCCCGCAGTTTATACACATTTCATTGCATCCGGGTAATGAAGATACCATAGCCTGGAATATAAGGAGAGTCAGAATGAAAAAGAAAGCAGCAGCCGTTTTACTTGTAATGCTATTATGCGGTCTGACCGCCTGCAGTTCAAAAACTGTTGAAGAAGACATCTGGACTGTTGTTTCTGAGGATACTGTAGAACCTCATGAATACACAGATATCCAGTATGATGATAACGGAAATGTTATAAGTAAAAAGGATGGCTATTCTGTTGAGATCACTTATGAATATGATGACAACGGCCTGCTGATCAGAAGAACCAATACCAATGTGATGTATGGGGCAGCTACAAATACATATGAATACGATGAAAACGGCCTTGTAATACGCGAGACTGAAACAAGTGATTATGCAAAATACCGCGACGGCCTTGTTTTCACATTTGATTATGACTTTGATAACAAAGGAAGGGTCGCGCGCATGACCATCCATTCTAATGTAAACGATGGAATAACTATATGTGATTACACCTATGACGATAATGACAAGATCGTTTCCAAAACTGAGACAGACGGGAAGGGCAGTTATTCCGCTTCAACCGACTATGAATATGATGAGAATGGCAATGTAATTGCGTCGCACTGCAAATTCGATGATGGCGACACTTTGGACATGAGTTACACATATGAAAAAACAGGAACAAGGAAATACAATACAAAACATATTCCTGTTGCAGAGAAATACAGACACTTCAGAGAGAATTATGATAAATAGGTTTTTCTGACACATTATTAGTAACTTAATATATTTGTAGTATTCATCAGGAGGAAAGATATGTATGATGTGCTGTTTTCACCTATGAATATTGGGAATGTAGAGATCAAAAACAGGATAGTAATGACTGCTGCGGAGTTCAGCCTTGGTGAACCAAGCGGCAAAGTTACGCCGAGACTTTCAGACTACTACGAGGAAAGGGCAAAAGGGGGAGTTGGCCTTATCATCCCGGGTATCTGCAGAGTAAACGACATGGCAGGAGCAGCTACTTATACACAGCTTGCAATGAGCCATGACTACCACATTGAGCCTATGCGTGAGATGGTGAGAAAGCTCCACAGTCATGGAGCGAAGCTGGCCATACAATTGCATCACGCGGGAAGACAAGGCCTGGCGAGTTCCATAAACTCGCTGCCGGTGGTGATTCCGGTCGCAGAGCGTGTACCTAAGTTCATGGACCTCATGTACAAGTGTACACCTGTGCTTCTGAACATGGAGGAAAAGGGCATCTGTTTCTCAGTACAGGCGCCTTCAGACGGACCTCTGGCACCGCACGGAGCTGCGCGCATGCATGCCATGAGCAAAAGGGAGATCCATAAGTTGCAGCAGGATTTCATCGATGCAGCCGAAAGATGCAAAAAGGCAGGAGTCGACATAGTAGAGCTTCACGGAGCCCACGGATATCTGATCCAGCAGTTCCTGTCTCCTTATACCAACCACAGGAAGGACGAGTACGGCGGAAGCTTTGAGAATCGCATGAGGTTCCTTGAGGAGATCGTAACCGGCATAAAGGAACGCTGCGGAAAGGATTATCCTCTGATGGTCCGTCTTACGGTCGATGAGATGATGGAAAGGATCGGAAAACCGGGAGAGGGCTACGGGCTCGAGACCGGAAAGAAGATCGCCAAAAGGCTTGAAGAACTTGGCGTGGATGCTATCAACGTGTCCAGTGCCAATTACGATACATATAACTGCTGGCTCGAGCCTACGACTTACGAGCCGGGCTGGCGCAAGCATCTGGCAAAGGCGATAAAAGAGACGGTTAAAATACCTGTAGTCGCGGCAAATGTCATCAGGACTCCCGAGCAGGCTGAGAAGCAGCTCGAGGAGGGATATCAGGATTTCGTGGCCTCGGCCAGAGCATTTATCTGCGATCCTCACTGGTCTGAGAAAGCCAGATCCGGGCATCCTGAAGACATACAGAGGTGCATAGGCTGCCTAAACTGCATCAGATCATTCATGATGAATGCCGGTGAGGGCAAGCCGGGCGAATGTGCTCTCAACATGAGCATCGCCAATGAAAGATTCTACTACGACATGCCGAAAGACGGGCAGGGACGTAAGGTGATAGTCATCGGAGCCGGTCCTGCCGGCCTCACAGCTGCGAAGACCATGGCTATGAGAGGCTTTGACGTAGAACTGTATGAAAAGGCCGGGAAGGCGGGAGGACAGGTAATAGCGGCATCGTCGGGCAGCCACAAGGAGAGACTGTACTGGGCTGTCGAAGATCTTCTGACTGCTGTAAAGAAAGAAGGTGCTGAAGTATTCTTTGGCAGGGAACTTTCAGCAGAAGAGATAAAGGCAAAGAAACCATATGCAGTAATATGCGCAACAGGCGGTACTCCTCTGAGACCGCGTTCGATACCGGGAACAGACAGGGAAAATGTCATAGCGGCACCGGATCTGCTGCTCGGCAACGCTTCTATAAAGAACAGCAAAGTCGTGGTCATAGGTTCCGGCATGACCGGACTTGAAACTGCTGAGTTCCTCAATGAACAGGGAAACAAAGTTATCGTGGTCGAAATGGCTGACGACATCGCTCCTGGTGCATGGTTCCAGCTGATTGACGACGAGATGGAGAGGATCAGGCCGTATGGCACTGTCTTTATGACGAAAACAAAACTCTGCTCCATCGAAGACGGTGGCGTTATCGTAGAAGACAGAGAAAGCGGAAAACAGCAGAAACTTTACGCAGATTATGTGGTTCTGGCAATGGGGGTCAGACCTCAGACTGCGTTGGCCGATAAACTGAAAGAGCTGGGTATAAACAATGTTTACTGCGTGGGTGATGCTGAAAAGAGTGGCACGATCGCACACGCCTGCCACAGCGCTTATGATATTGCAATGAATATTGGAAAGGGGAAAGAAGGGACCGGAGTCAAAGCTGAAAAAACTGGAAATACCAGAGTCAGGGAGGCGGCGGCAATGGATGGTATCAGCAAGGTAACAGAACTCGTATATAAAAAGAAGCTGGATGAGATCAGGGGCAAAAGCATACTGATAACCGGAGCTTCAAGCGGAATCGGTAAGGAGGTACTGGACAGACTGGCAGAGCCTTCAAAAAACAATATGGTGCTGGCTACGAGCAGAACCATAGAGAAACTGAAAGGTTATGGAAACAACGTAACGCTGTTCAACAGTGATGTAAGCACACAGGAAGGCGTTGATAAGCTGTTTGAGAAGGCAGAGTCGCTTTTCAGCAAGATAGATCTTGTGATCGCAAACGCCGGTGCTCCTTATTACGAGAAGTTCGACTATGTTGACTGGGACCGCATACAGCACATCTTCAACCTCAATACTATTTCACCAATATACACATACACCAAATATCTGGAACATCTGAACGGAAGGGAAGGACATATCGTTTTCACTATTTCCGCAATGGGAGAGATGGCGATCCCGGGATATGCTCTTTATACAGCGACAAAGTTTGCCATGAAGGGTTTCCAGGAAGAGATCAGGCTTGAAGCGCCAAAGAATATCAAGGTGACCGCTGTATATCCGGTATCGACAGCGACAAATTTCTTCAACGTCGGCGGGAACGGCATAGATGTCGGACGTCCGTTCCCGGTGCAGAAAGCGGAGCTGGTCGCTGACCGCATGATAGACGGAATTGAGAAGGCGAAAAAGCATGTCTATCCATGCCGTATCTGGAAACCTTCCAAGCTGCTGATGTCAGTGGTTCCGCAGGTAAGAAGTGCCTATTGGGGCATAGAAAAAAACAGACTGAAACGCTTCCTGAAAAAGAAAGCTGAATTAGAGAATAAAATCGCAGACAAACTATAGAAAGGAGACCGACATGGCTAATATTCATGATATTACAAGAGACCAGTGGATGCTCAGGGGTCCGCTCGCTAAGAAGGGCTATGACTGGTGGTGGCATTCAATGACAGCAGAGAACGCCGAAACAGGTGAGCAGAAGCCGTTCTACATCGAATTCTTCACTTGCAACCCGGCGTGGGCTGAGGACGAGCCTGTTATCGTATGGAATGATCCTGAGAAGCAGAAAGCCGGCATTCTTCCGTCGTATCTCATGGTCAATGCCGGTTTCTGGGGCGATCCTAAGGGACAGCTCCACAGGTTCTTCTCTCTTAAGGACGTTCAGATCCATGCCGACGCTCCTTACAGCATAGTGGCTGATGACTGCAAGTGCAGCGAAGTGCATACGGAAGGTCATATCAAAGTTACGCCAGAAGAGGCGGCAGCTCATCCTGAGTGGATGTCAGATGCAGGAGAAATCAGCTGGAAATTCGACATCCGCAAGGAGATCGCATTCCATGTAGGTTATGGTGCAAGCAAGTTCTTCAGAAAGATAAACGCATTCGAGATGTTCTGGCACGCAGAGGGCATGAAGTCCGCATTCAAGGGTGAGATAATACTTAACGGTGTTAAATATCTTCTGAAAGAAGAGACCTGCAACGGATACTCCGACAAGAACTGGGGCGGAGACTTCACGAGTCCTTGGGTATGGCTTTCATCAAATAACCTAAAGAGCATGATCACTGGAAAAAAGCTTGAGAACAGCGTGTTCAACATCGGAGGCGGAAGGCCGAAGGTATTCTTCCTGGCACTCAACAGAAAGCTTCTCGGCGAGTTCTACTACGAGGGGAAGGATTACGAGTTCAACTTCTCGAAGTTCTGGACTCTGTCGCGTACGAAGTTCGACTGCTGGGAGACTGAAGACGAGATACACTGGCACGTTCTGCAGACAACAAGGAATGCGAAGCTCGACACTCAGATCAGGTGTTACAAGAAAGACATGCTGAATATCAAGTACGAGGCTCCGACAGGATATAAGAAGCACAACAGGCTGTGGAACGGCGGCAACGGAACAGGTACGCTCAAACTCTACGAGCGTTCGCTCTTCGGCCGCAAAGAGAAACTGATAGACGAAGTGTACGCTGAAGGTATAGGGTGCGAATTCGGCGAATACTGCGATCCGGAATAAAATAATAAATAACAGCGGCTGCCGGGGATCCCGGCGGCCGCACTTTTTTCATCTTATCTTTCAAAGAATCTGACGGTTTTGTCTTTGTAGCAGTTGTTTATTCCGCTAAACGGATGCTCACGGAAAGGCAGGTTGAGCTTCGTGCTTCCCCGCATGACTGTCTGGGGATGGGTGAATTCTCTGAAGCCCCAGATGCCGTGATAAGCCCCCATGCCCGAGTGACCGGTGCCATTGAACGGAGCTCCTTTAACCATCATATGGATGCAGACTTCATTGATACATCCTCCGCCAAATTGCTGGGTTCGCATTACCTTGTCCGCCCACTTAACATCATCAGTAAAGATGTACATTGCAAGACCGTGTTCCCTTGATGCGATCACCTCAAGAAGTTTGTCGATCTCCTCGTCTTTATACGGAACAACCGGCAGGATAGGACAGAAGAGTTCGTGCCGGACGATGGATTCGTCGATACCGACAGGATAGACTATGGTCGTATCGTATTTACACGATCCTTCATCACCGCTGCCTCCGAACACAATGCGGTCTCTGTACTGATCCGCTTCCGCGGCACATTTTTTATACGCCGCATCAGAGATCAGACGCGGGTATTCAGGATTCTTGTGAGGGATATCACCGATCTGTTTTATCACGGCACCCTTAAGCTTTTCCATGAATTCATCCGCGACTTCTTCAGCGACCGCGACCTGATTGATGTTGATGCAAATCTGACCGCTGTTGCAGATCTTAAAGAAAGCTATCTTTCTTGCGGCATCATCCAGATCAGCGTCCTTTCTGACTATGCACCAGTTGCCTGTTTCGCCTCCGAGTTCCAGAGCCACAGGTGTCAGGTTCACGGAAGCGCGCTCCATGACATGCTTTGCCACCTTTGGCGAGCCGGTATAGAAGATCTTATCAAAACGCTCGTCAAGACACATGTCGGCTACGTCGTGTCCGCCGCCAATTACGGTCACATATTCCGGAGGGAAGGTATCGCGCACGATCTCGCACAGGACCGCAGTGCAATTTCTGCTCTTGGAGCTTGCCTTTATGACAGCTGTGTTGCCGCCTGCCATTGCCGCGACTAGAACTCCCAGAGACAGATAGAAAGGAAAGTTGAACGGGCTGATTATGAGCGCGGTGCCGTATGGCATCTTATATACCTTGGTCATCACGCTCGGGAAGCACATAAGACCGCTGAAATGAAAGTCCGGCCTGGCCCATCTTCTGAGGCAGTGAATGGCTTCATTTATTTCTATGATGACCGTTCCTATGTCACAGAAATATCCCTCATTAGGATGTCTCCCAAGGTCTTCATTCAACGCACGAATCATCTGAGCTTCGTGTGCCCTGACTGCTTCTCGCAACTTTTTCAGTTGTTCGATCCTCCATGAAACATCAAGTGTAGTGCCTGTCGCGAAGAATGCTTTCTGTTTTTCGACTATGCTGTGAACGAGTTCCTTGTCCCAGATTGTTTCAGTCATTACTTATACTCCTGTGCTTTGATAGAAAACTGTTAATTTCCGACAACATGTTGTAAAATAATGCTAAATCAAGCGGCTTTACAAAACAACCAGCAACAAAATGCCACATGTCGGAAAAAGAGCCTTTGCTCCGACAGGCACAGACCGAGTGTCGGAAAATGGAGAAACAGAAATGGGAAAGCATGTAGAACAGACGGATCTTACCAGACAGAGCATAGTTGACGCATTCTGGCTGATCGCAAAAAACGGGGGTACGTCCAGAATTACTGCGAGCGCTGTCGCCGGAAAGGCAGGAGTAAACAGGAGCACCTTTTATGAGTACTTTCCTGACATGGACGGACTGACCGGATATATAGAGTCAACGCTTACTGAGGAACTGAAAACGCTTATCGGAGGCCTGTACATCAAATACAACCTCAATTGCTCTCACAGGGATCTGGCGAAAGCGTTGATCCCGTACTATGAGAGGCTGACGATACTGCTGAAAAGAGACAGCGACAGAAGGTTCCTGCTCAGGATACAGCAGGAGGCTGTAGAGCTGTTTTCAAGAGTGACTGAAAACCCGGATCCGATGATCGAGTATGAGATAGCGTATCTGGTGGCAGCCTTCACCGGTCTTCTTCTTTACTGGGACGATACGGGCCGAAAGATCGATGAAGACAGTTTTACCGAACTGTTCCACACTTTGAGCATAAAAGGTCTCGCGGCACAGTGTACTGATGCTGAAATATTGGTATAATTATTTGATTAGAAATAAAGGGGCTGCTGGCCATGACAAAGGAGCTTGATATGTATGGTATATACAGAGGTGTTTATCAGGGCGTGATGAAGCTGGCTAACTACGGGCTGGGATATCATATGCCTGAATATATAGCAGGCAGGGGATTCATCAGTAAACTACCACAGATTCTGAAGGACAAAGGCGCCGGGAAGGTGCTCGTGGTAACAGATGAGGGGCTAATAAAAGCTGGTGCTGCCGGAAAGGTGCTGGATCTTTTGAAAGAGGCCGGAATCGAATATGAGCTTTTCTCTTCCGTGCAGCAGAATCCTACCAGTGATAATGTGGAGGAGGGATTCAGCCTGTTCAGGGAACGTGGATGTGATTCGGTGGTCGCCCTTGGCGGCGGATCCCCGATGGACTGCGCAAAAGGCATCTGTGCCAAAGCGGCCTGGCCAAACAGAAGCGTCACCCAGCTGGTGGGACTCCTCAGAGTGCATAAGAGAGTGCCGAAACTGTTTGCCATCCCGACGACTTCAGGAACTGGTTCAGAGACGACGATTGCTGCAGTCATTATTGATGCACAGACTCATCGCAAGGCTGTCATGATGGATATGTTCATCATTCCCGCTTATGCCATTCTCGATCCGGAACTTACTGTCACGCTCCCGCCTGATCTCACGGCAACGACCGGTATGGATGCCTTATGTCATGCGATAGAAGCGTATACGAATCACCGCTACAACACAAAGTTTGAGGATATACTGGCCAAAAGGGCGGTCAGGCTCATCTACGACAATCTGTACGCTGCATATAAGGACGGCGCGGATATAGAAGCCAGGGAAAACATGCAGATCGCTGCGTTCTACGCGGGACGCGCCTTTACAAGAGGATGTGTCGGTTATGTGCACGCGATTGGTCATACGCTGGGAGGACTCTACGGATTCCCTCACGGCAAGGCCATGGCGATACTGCTTCCGCATGTTATGAGGGCATACGGACCGGCAGTACATAAGAGACTGGCTGAGCTGGCTAATGTATGCGGAATTACCGGGAAAAATGATGCCGAAAAAGCAGAGAAGTTCATCGGCTGGATTGAAGGGATGAAGGAAAAAACAGGGATACCTGAAAAGCTTGACATAATAAAAAATGAGGATATGGAACAGATAATTACATGGGCTATGAAGGAAGCCAATCCTCTGTATCCGACACCGGTATTATGGAGATATGAAGATTTCAGAGCGTTTATCGAGTCTGTAAGGGTATAAAGGAGGTATAACGTTGAAAACACTGTTCAAAGGTGGAATGATATATGACGGCAGCGGAAGAAGACCTTTCAAGGGTGATGTGCTGATCGAGGACGACCGTATAGTTAAGGTTGCAGAAAATATAGATGAGAAAGCCGGCAAAACTGTAGATATCAGCGGATATCAGATTTGCCCGGGGCTCATCGATGCACATTCGCACAACGATTTCTTCTATGACAGAGAGGATGCGGAAAAGTTCTATAAACCTTTCATAGAGCAGGGCATAACCACTCAGGTAACGGGCAACTGCAGTTTCTCGCCATTTGGCATGGATAAGGATACTCCTTACCGCGATAAGATAGGCGGAGGGCTGTTCAACTGCAAGAATCCGGGAAGCTTCGCGGACTTCAAGAAGCGCGCCGAGGGCAAACTTTTTGTGAATATCGTTCCTCTGATCGGCCAGGGCTCGGTAAGAGCGGGCATGACGGGCTATGATCCGGCTCCTTATACAAAAGAGCAGATCGAGAAGGAACTCTGCTATGTGCGCGAAGCGATGGAAGGAGGAGCGTTCGGGGGATCTCTCGGATTCATGTACGAGCCTGACAGATACGCGCAGGAAGATGAGATAATCGCTTTTGCGAAGGAGATCGCGAAGTACGATGGCATAGTGACGATCCACCCGAGAGCGTGCTCGATCGTAAGCGCGGATTATCCGCTCCTCACAAAGAAGTCTCACCTGGAGATGGGACTCGACGAGGCTGTGGATATTATGCATAAATCAGGCTGCAGACTTGAGTACAGCCATCTGATCTTCACCGGCCAGAGAAGCTGGAAGCTGCTCGACAAGATGCTTTCGACCTTCCACCGCGAGGCATACAAGGGCAAGCCTATCGCGTTCGACAACTACGTGTTCCACTACGGAGCTTCTGTCATCACCGTCGTGTTCCCTGAGTGGTACGCTCAGCTCAGCAAGGAAGAGGCCGCAAAGCCGGCAAACCGCCGTAAACTGGAGCTCACGATACTCATGTACCGCAAGGTGCTAGGCATAGATTGGGAAGACATGGTGGTGGCATACATTTCAGACGATCATCCGGAGTACGAAGGTAAGACGATTCCGCAGATCGCAGCGGAGGAAGACGCCTCTGAGCTGGATACATATCTGAAGCTGGTTGAACTTTCTAACCGTGCCGGAAGCATTTATCTTGGAAAGTATTATAACGAAGATATCGTACACCGCCTGATGAATGATGAACTTTCGGTATTCATGACCGACGCGTGGGTAGAGGAGAAAGGTCTGCAGAATATTGCAGCCTTCCAGACATTCCCTCAGTTCTTTATACTGGCGAAGAAGTACGGCATTCCTATTGAGAAGATAGTCCGCAAGATGACAGGAAAGACGGCAGACCGTTATAAGATACCAGAGAGAGGTTATCTCAGAGAAGGGTATAAAGCGGACATCACAGTCATTGATCTTGATGGCATGAAGGTCGACGAGTCGAAGCCTGACTTCCGTCCGGAAGGAATCGTACATGTATATGTAAACGGCCATCCTGTTCTGCAGAACGGCAGTTACTGCGGCGGCAAGGCCGGAAAGGTAGTGCTCAAAAAATAGAGTATCAAGGAGAAAAACTCATGAAATCATGCATGGGCAAGGTCCTTAAGGTTGATCTGACCGCCGGGACGACCGCAGTAGAAAAGATACCTGACGAAGTTTATGAGGCAGTGCTTTCAGGAAAAGGACTCGGTGCCTGGTATCTGTATAAAAATATTCCAGCCGGTGCGGATCCGCTTGGACCTGACAACATTCTGGGTTTCTGTTCCGGTGCTTTGACGGGAACCGGCACATTTATGGCAGGCAGATGGACTGTTGTCTGCAAGAGCCCGCTTACCGGAGGCTGGGGCGATGCCAACTGCGGAGGAGTTTTTTCACCTGCTATAAAACAGTGTGGCTACGATGCCATTTTTATCAGTGGTATTTCAGACAAGCCTGTATATCTGTATTGCAACAACTCTAAAGCCGAAATACGTGATGCTTCAAAGTATTGGGGCCTTGATGCGACAGAAGCCGAAAACAGGCTCAGGGAAGACAACTCCGGCGGCAAAATACCTCGTATCGCAGTCATAGGACAGGCGGGGGAGAATGTTTCACTCATATCCGGAATATGTAATGAGGGCGGAAGAATAGCTGCCAGAAGCGGTGTCGGAGCTGTCATGGGAAGCAAAAAGCTCAAGGCTGTGGTGCTTGCCGGCAGCAGACCTATACCATGTGCAGATCCTGATGCTGTAAAGGCTTTGTCAAAAGAACTAGGCAGAAAAGTAAACAACATAAAGATCCCGAAAGGGCTGGGCGGAGCTATCTGGGCAGCAGGCATAGGAATGGGAAAGATGCCAGCCATGCCGCTTGATGGTTCAATGACATCTATACTGTTCCGCGAATGGGGAACCCCTTCTAATACACCCCTGGCTATAACCAGCGGTGACGGACCTCTGAAGAACTGGGGAGCCGGTCCGGGTGAAGTGCATGGGATAAAGCTTGCTATGGCATATAATCCTGAAAAAATCAACAAAATAGAAGAAGCCAAGTATCACTGCTATTCGTGTCCTCTCGGATGTGGCGGCAGACTGGATATAACAGGTGTTCCTTACAGCGAATTCTATGAGACCCATAAACCTGAGTACGAGACACTGCAGGCATTCGGACCTCTGTGTGTCAACGGTGATCTCGGATCAGTGCTTTATCTGAACGAGATACTCAACAGGGCGGGAATGGATTCCATTTCTGCGGGCAACACTGTTGCATGGGCTATTGAATGCTATGAGAATGGGATACTCACAAAAGAGCAGACTGATGGACTTGAACTTAAGTGGGGCAATTACGAGGCTGAGATAGAACTCATCCGCAAGATGATAGCAAGAGAAGGATTTGGAAATGACCTTGCAGATGGTGTGAAGAGAGCCTCTGATAAGTACGGAGGCAAGGAATACGCTATGCATGTGGGCGGTCAGGAGCCCGGCATGCACGATACCAGAAACGATCCGCAGCTGGGTATACACATGGTGGCAGAACCGGCTCCCGGCAAACATACAATCGGAATGGCGATCCAGTACGGCGCGATGTCACTCTGTGACATATGCTCATGGGCTCCGCCGGCAACCATCCACTCTAAGAAGGACGATCTCGAAGCTACTGAAGAGATGGCTCTCATTTCAAAGGCAAATGCGTGCTATTCAATGCTTATGGATGGTATGGGGAGCTGCTACTATGCTGAGATGATGGGCGTACATATGTACAAGGCTATAGAGTACATCAATGCTGCGGCAGGATGGAATTATGACGGCGATCATTATATGGAGGTCGGCGCCCGTATACAGACCCTCAGACAGTTATTCAACGTAAAACATGGATATGAACCGTCGAAGGTAAAGCTGCCTAAGCGCATGCAGGGTATGCCTCCTCTCAGGACCGGTCCGCTCAAGGGCGTTACTCTTAAAAATGAGGAGCAGGTCGCAATGCACTGGAAAGCGTTCGGATGGGATGAAAAGACAGGTCATCCGCTTACTGAGACGATCGAAGCACTTGGAATAAACAGATTGATGGAGATTTGACATGACAGCAAAAAAGATACCGGGTTTCCATTATAAGAACTGTGTAAGCTGCAGCATCTGCGTGCAGGCATGTCCTGTAGGGGCTCTTGATCTGACAAGACCGGGAAAGTCGGGAAGATACAGAAATCTGTTTCCTGAACTGGTAAATGAGAGATGTATAGGATGCGCTCTTTGCGCAAAAAGCTGTCCTATGGAATGCATAAATATGCAGGCTGTGTACGAAGAGGAGTAGCGGTATGAAGGTCAAGATTTTCCCTCCTCTTGGTTGCGACAGAAGTGCTCTGGACAGAAAATCATGGGCAGAACTTCCTGAAGGCAGCACGGTAGGCGATGTACTAAGAATAATAAAATGCAGCCCGCTCAAAGCGAAGCTGTTTCTTGTAAGCGTAAACGGTGAACGCGCTAAGTTCAGCCGCGTGCTTCATGATGGTGACGTTGTAGGGTTCTTTTCACTCGTCTCCGGTGGTTAGGGCAATGGCACCGTACTGCATGTCTCTGAGCGATCCGGCATAAAGTGTTCCCGGTGCAGGAACGTCGTGACCGCACAGGTATCTGACCGCAAGTGAGACTTCGATGGCTGCGCATGCTGCCGGAGTCATCGGGAGTGATGTTTTGACATCACTTTCAGGAGTGCCTTCATACAGGGTGTGCAGCAGACCGGATCCCGGCGGTACAAGCATTGCCTGGAGATCCCATCCGCTTATGGCACCGTGCACCATGAAAAGACCGGCATCAGACGCCGCATCTTCAAGCATGAGCCTTGATCCGACGCTGTCAAGGGCATCGATGACAAGATCAATGCCTTCCATGAGGCCGGAAGCATTAGCTGCAGTGACCGGCTCACATACGGCTGTGACACATATAGAAGGATCTATAAGCCGGATTCGGTCAGCGGCAGCAAGAGCCTTGCTGCTTCCGAGCTTATCCGGTGTACAGAGTATCTGCCGGTTAAGGTTTGACTCATCAAAAGAGTCGCCATCGACGACGGTTATGGCACCTATTCCGATTCTCGCAAGGCTTTCAATGACATTGCCTCCGATGCCTCCGCATCCGGCTATCAGAACATGACTGTCTGCGAGTATGCCCATGTCCGCCTCGGACAGGGCCGGTATGTTTCTGCTGTGTCTTTCTTTTATCATGATGCAATGCTACCACGATTGCATTTTAACTGCAAACCGGAAGAGGATATATGAAATGAGCGATTTTACACATTTTGACGAAAAAGGAAACGCATATATGGTAGATGTCTCGGAAAAGGACATCACAAAAAGGACTGCGACCGCAAAAGGGTCGATAAGTGTCAGCCGTGATGTGATGGATTCCATTATTGGCAGGACAATAAAGAAAGGTGATGTGCTGACTGTTGCACAGATAGCCGGGATCATGGGTACCAAGAGAACATCCGATCTTATACCAATGTGTCATCCATTAAGCCTCACAAACGCAAAGGTCACATTTGATATTGATGAAGATGTTTGCACGATAACAGCGATATGCACTGCAGTTTGCGCAGGCAAAACAGGCGTTGAGATGGAAGCTCTCATGGGTGCTTCCATTGCTCTGCTCACCATATATGATATGTGCAAGAGCATGGATAAACGCATGGTCATAAGCGGCATCCATCTTGTTGAGAAGTCAGGCGGAAAAAGTGGGGAATTCAGATTCTGAAATGAAAGACAGATACGGAAGAACTATAGATTATATGCGAGTTTCAATCACTGACAGGTGCGACCTGCGGTGCAGATATTGTATGCCTGAAGGATGTGAGAAGGTTCCCATGAGTCAGATACTGACATATGAGGAAATTGTCCGCATATGCAGGGTTGCTTCTGAACTCGGGATAAGCCGCATCAAGATAACAGGCGGTGAGCCATTCGTGAGACTTGGATGTACGGGCCTTATCCGCAGCATAAAAGAAATAGAGGGAATAGAAGAGGTCACCGTTACGACGAACGGGCAGATTCTCGAACGTTATATCAATGAACTTAAGGAGATAGGTGTTGATGGCATAAATATCAGCCTCGATACACTGGATCCTGAAAAATACACATATATCACCGGACGTGGTGAGCTCAGAAAAACGTTAAGATCGATTGAAAAGACGGCACATTCAGGCATAAAAACCAAGATAAACTGCCTGCTTCAGAAGGATTTTAATGAGGATGAAATGTTTGACTTTGCGGAGCTGGCGTTCATGCATGAAATAGATGTACGCTTTATCGAGATGATGCCGGTGGGAGCTGCAGATGCAGGTGCCGGTCTGTCTAATACGTATGTACTGCAAAGGATGAAGGAGAAATGGCCTGACCTTGAACCTGATGAAAGCACTCACGGCAATGGCCCGGCAGTCTACTATAGACGGCCGGGAATAAAGGGCGGCATCGGACTGATAAGTGCCATGCATGGAAAATTCTGCCCTTACTGCAACAGAGTCCGCCTTACATCGCAAGGGCAGCTAAAGCCGTGCCTTAGCTATGATACCGGCACAGACCTCATGCCTTTCCTTAAAGGGCCGGATGATGAACTGAAGGAAGCGATAAGAAAAGCAATATATGAGAAACCTGAAGCTCATTGCTTCGGTGACTCTGACAGCAGCAGAGTACATGCTGAACACCGACTGATGTCACAGATCGGAGGATAGAAAGATGGGAAAGACCGGTAAGGTTATAGCTGTATGCATAAGTGAAAATAAGGGGACACAGAAGACCGAAGTCCCTTCGATCAGACTCGTTCCGGAATGGGGCATAGAAGGAGACGCACATGCGGGCAAATGGCACAGGCAGGTAAGTCTCCTGGCGCTTGAGAAGATCGAAGCATTCAGGGAAAGAGGCGCTGATGTGGATTTCG
This sequence comes from Anaerovoracaceae bacterium, assembly GCA_045114615.1. GTDB lineage: Bacteria > Bacillota > Clostridia > Peptostreptococcales > Anaerovoracaceae > Crickella. The sequence goes on along the minus strand of JBGUKU010000069.1, from coordinate 3,908 downwards.
GAGCATTCGGCGAGAATATCATAGCCGAAGGTTTTGACTTCCGTTCATTGCCTGTAGGTACTAGATTCAGGATTGGAGACGCTCTGCTTGAACTGACTCAGATAGGCAAGGAATGCCATACACACTGCGCTATATATCATCAGGTAGGTGACTGTATCATGCCAAGAGAAGGCGTGTTTACCATTGTACTTGAAGGCGGTACCGTTAAAGCGGGCGACACTATAGAAATGATTGAGGCTGCTCCGGACAGACCGTTTACGGCTGCATGGATAACTCTTTCAGACAAGGGTGCTGCAGGAGAGCGTGAAGATAAAAGCGGACCGCTTATAGGGGAAATACTGACCGAGGCAGGGTATAACGTGGTTGAGGGAGTGCTTATCCCGGATGAGCCTGCTCTTCTCAAAAAGGAACTCATGAGGCTGGCTGATCAGAGGCAGGTCAACGTGATTTTCACTACCGGAGGTACAGGCTTTTCAAAGAGGGACAGGACACCTGAAGCGACACGTGATGTCTGTGACAGGATGACCCCGGGAATAGCCGAGGCGATAAGGGCGTACTCAATGACCAAGACCCCGACTGCCATGCTTTCAAGAGCAACTGCCGGCATGAGGAATGAGACTCTTATCATCAATCTTCCGGGAAGCCCGAAAGCAGTCAGGGAGTGCCTTGAATTCGTGCTCCATCCGCTTGAACACGGTCTTGAGATAATGCTCGGCCGCGACGGTGAATGCGCCAGACCGTAAAACCCTTGTTATCTTAAGTGCAGATGGATGCACTTCATGATAAATTTTTGCTTTTGAATCAACAGGAGGTGTATTGATGAAGATTAAGAAACTATTGGTGCTTCTGCTCAGTGGCATGATGGTTCTCTCGTTTGCAGCATGCGGCGGTGGCGGCGGTGAAGAAGCTGCTGCACCTGAAGAGACTGCTGAGGAGGGCAGCACATTGTTGATGGCAACTACAACAAGTACTGAGGACACAGGTCTGCTGGACTATCTGCAGCCTCTGTTCAAAGAAGCTACGGGCATCGATCTTCAGTGGACTGCAGTGGGGACAGGCGAGGCTCTCAAGATGGGCGAAGACGGACAGGTAGACATCGTTCTTGTACATGCAAAAGCAAGTGAAGAAGAGTTCGTTGCCAACGGCTTCGGAGTTGAGAGATTTCCTGTAATGTACAACGACTTTGTTATTGTTGGTCCTAAGGACAAACTCATGGAAACAGAAGATGTAGCCTCCGTATTCGGTGCCATCAACGCGCAGGAGCTGCCATTCGTATCCAGAGGCGATGATTCCGGAACAGACAAGAAAGAGAAAAAAATCTGGGAAGCCCTTGAAATCGACCCTGCACGCAATCCTAACTACATCGAGTCCGGCCAGGGCATGGGCGCAACTCTGACAATGGCAAACGAAAAAGAGGCATTCTGCCTGACAGACAGAGGAACATGGCTCAAGCAGTCGAAGGATTCCGAGACTGAATATGTTATCGATATCGTTTGTGAAGGGGACCCGCAACTGCTCAACCAGTATGGTGTTATCGCCGTGAACCCTGAGAAGTTCCCTGAGGTCAACAACGAGGCAGCTAACGTATTCATCGAGTGGATCACATCCGATGAAGTTCAGAAGCTGATCGGAGAGTATGGCGTAGATGAATACGGACAGGCACTGTTCACGCCTAACGCAGGTACAGACAATTAACATATGACTGAATGGCTCAGCGGAGTTTTTACGAATCCTGCTGTGCTGAGTGCTGTCAAAGTCACCTTTGAGATGGCTTTTGCGTCCACGTTCATATCCGCTGTGCTGGGTGTGGCGATAGGACTGTGGCTTCAGAACCACGATTTTACAGGTAAGAAAGCGGTTGTCAGGATCAACAGGACACTTATGGGAGTCCCGCCGGTCGTGATAGGACTGCTGGTTTATCTGCTTACGATGCGCGGAGGGCCGCTTGGCCCTCTGTCGCTTCTCTTTACGGTCAAAGGGATGGTGCTCGCTCAGGTACTGATCATAACGCCTATTATAAGCGGTATGGTCTTTTCGTATGCGGAAAGCGCAGTCCCGGCGATACGCGCCTTCGCGAAGACGATGGGAGCAGACAAGAAACAGACTGACAGGCTGATCATCAGCGAACTCCGCAATGAGATCTATTTCTGTATAATAACGGGTTTTGGCAGGGCTATCAGCGAGGTGGGCTCAGTAATGCTTGTCGGAGGCAATATAAAGGGACATACCAGGACGATGACGACCATGATATCTCTTCTTAAGAGTCAGGGCATTTATTCAGAGGGCATAGGCCTTGGAGTGCTCCTGCTGATCATGGCGTTTATACTTCAGACTCTTGGTGATTATGTCAGAAAGGAGCAGATCAGGGATGAGAATTACTGAGCTCCGGAAAAAAGTAGGAAAAACGGATCTGTATATCGAAGATCTGAAGATAGAAAGCGGTATGATACATGGTCTCGTAGGACCGAACGGCTGCGGTAAGACTACGCTGCTGAAGGTCATCATGGGTATAACAGAGCCTGATTCCGGCTCGATAGATTACGAGGGACTTAAGCCTTCTGATATCACTATGATGAGTCAGAGACCTTATCTCATGCATGCCAGCGTATACGACAATATCGTCTATCCTCTTAAAATCAGGGGAGAGAAGATAGACGCAGCAAAAATAGATGAACTGCTCGAACGTGCCGGGATCCTGGAAATCAGGGACCAGTATGCCGGAAGCCTGTCGAGCGGGGAGAGACAGAAGCTGTCGTTCCTCAGAGCGATAGTGTTCAGACCGAAAATGATACTGATGGACGAGACACTGTCCAATCTGGATGCGGACAGCGAAAAACTGTTCAGAGAGATGGTGCTCGAACGGCACAGGGAGGACGGTTCCACATGGCTCATTGTCAGTCATCAGTGGGATGAGATGAATGAGCTTTTTGATAAGGTCCATCACATGGAGAAGGGAAGGATCGTGAAATGAAACTTCTCAAAGTTGATACGGTAAATGATGCAAGGAACAAGCTCGTGGAATGCTGCGCCCCGACGATGCTGCAGACGGAGATGAGAGGCCTGCCTGATGCGGCAGGATGCATCCTTGCTGAAGATATATACTCGAAAGAAAATATACCTCCATACAGAAGGTCGATAATGGATGGTTATGCTGTCAGAAGCAAAGACCTCGGAGCAGCAGGAGACATGATCCCCACCATGCTGAAAGTAAAAGGAGAGGTGCTTCTCGGCAATGATTCATCTGATCTGACGGTGGAGCCGGGATGCTGTGTTTATGTGCCTACCGGGGGATATGTCCCGGATGGCGCAGATTCTGTAGTCATGATCGAGTACTGCGAGCCGTTCGGAGCCGGGATGCTGGCTGTATCGAAGTCAGCATCACAGGGGGAGAATGTAGTTCAGGTCGGTGAGGATATCTCAGCAGGAGCTGCCCTCCTTCCGAAGGGCAGAAAACTCAGACCTCAGGACATAGGCGTACTTGCTGCCTGCGGAGTCACTGAGATTCCTGTATTTGTACCGTGGAAAGTTACCGTTATATCGACCGGTGACGAGCTGGTCAGTCCGGCTCAGACACCGGGACCCGGTCAGATCAGAGATATAAATACGTATACGATAGCGTCAAGAAGTGCGGCAGAAGGATTTGATGTCATAAATACTGTTTCCGTAAAAGATGACAGGGAGGCACTTGCTGCAGCTCTTGAGAACGCAAAGCGGGACAGCGATCTGGTAGTGATGTCGGGCGGAAGTTCGCAGGGGAAAAAGGACATGACTGCCGATCTTATAGAGGAGGCGGCTGATCATGGAGTCCTGACTCATGGAATAGCTGCGAAACCGGGAAAACCTACGATCACCGGCTTTGATGAGGAAAGCCGAACTCTGTTTATTGGCCTTCCGGGACATCCGGCAGC
>JBGUKU010000068.1:0-20927 GCA_045114615.1 Anaerovoracaceae bacterium | reverse complement strand
GCGACCTGGGGGTAGATAGGTGCTGGTGTGCCTCGCGGTCTTCAAAACCGTTTGCAGGGGGTTAGTAGCCTCCCGGGTGGGTTCGATTCCCACGTACTCCCGCCAAATAGATTACGGAGGTCGGATGCCATGACAAAGAAAGAATTATTGAGAGGACTCCCTAAGATCGACGAAGTGATGAAGCAGGAGTCTCTTGTTGTATTGTCAGAAGAGAAAGGGGATCTTCTTGTAACAGATGCTGTCCGTGCCGTTATAGCAGCTCTGAGGGCATCAATTCTGGATCTCAAAGAAGGAGAGGCAGAGAACTTCGATGCATCCGTCCTTGAGACCGCAGCTGTCGCAGAGGCTGCTGAAGCAAGGATCTTCCAGGATGAAGAACTCAATCTTTATCCGCTCATAAATGCGACCGGAACCATTCTTCACACGAATCTCGGAAGAGCACCTCTTTGCAGGGACGCAGTCGAGAATGTCGCAAGAGTGTCAAAGGGCTATTCCGACCTAGAATATAATGTACCGAAGGGCAAGCGCGGTTCCCGCCACGATCTGGTGGGTGACCTTATAGCCCGGCTGACCGGGGCTGAAGATGCAATGGTGGTAAACAACAATGCTGCCGCCACGATGATAGTGCTTGCGACTCTTGGAAAAGGAAAGGAGATCGTGGTCTCCAGAGGCGAGCTCGTAGAGATCGGCGGAGCATTCAGGATCCCGGATATCATGATGCAGTCAGGAGCGTTCCTTCAGGAAGTAGGCACGAGCAACAAAACAAAGGCATCAGACTATGAAAATGCCATTATGACGCGTGCTATGCTTGAAAAGGGTGACTGGTATGATGCGGATCCGCGCCATGGCAAACGTTTCGAGACCGGAGCCCTCATGAAGGTACATAAATCCAACTACGACATAGTCGGATTCACAGAAGAAGCTACGCTCGAAGAACTCGTTGATATCGGCAAAAAACACAATCTTCCTGTCATCTTCGACATGGGCAACGGCCTTATGCTCGACATGTCGGAATTCGGGCTCAATGAGCCTAATATCCCTGCATCGCTTGCAACAGGTATAGATGTTATGCTTTTCAGCGGCGATAAGCTTCTGGGAGGTCCTCAGGCAGGCATAATCGTCGGAAAGAAAAAATACATCAAGGCAATGAAAAAGCATCCGCTTGCGAGAGCCATGAGAGTAGACAAGATGACCTTTGCGGCTCTTGAGGCGACGCTCATGAAATACAGAGACCGCAAGACTGCCCTCAGAGACATACCGGTGCTTCGAATGATATCCGCATCAAACCAGGAGATGCGGAAAAAGGCAGAGAGACTCGCAGATGCCATCAAGCGAGTGGATCCGTCCATCTCACTGGAGATCGTGCCTGTTGAGGATCAGATCGGCGGCGGTTCTGCACCTATGGTCAGATTACCGGGCTGGGCCGTATCCGTCAGAGCCGGCAGCAAGTCGGCAGACAGAACGGAGAGAAAACTCCGCAAGGCGGATATACCGGTGATTGCCAGAATAAATGAAGACAGGCTTCTGCTTTGCGTCCGAACCATAGCGGATGACGAGATAGAGACAGTGGCAGAGGCTCTCAGAAAGTAAGAATGAAAAACATAATAATCGGCACAGCCGGCCATGTCGATCATGGTAAAACGACGCTGATCAAAGCGCTCAGCGGTATCGACACTGACAGGCTCACAGAGGAGAAAAAACGCGGCATCACGATCGAGCTCGGATTTGCTCACATTCCGAATGATGCCGGATACAACATCGGAGTCATCGATGTTCCGGGGCATGAGAAGTTTATAAAGCACATGCTTGCCGGCATCGGAGGAATCGACTTCGTCCTCTTTGTAGTTGCTGCCGATGAAGGCATAATGCCTCAGACCAGAGAACACTTTGAGATACTGAACTCACTTGGCATAGATGACGGCATAATAGCTGTAACCAAGACGGACATGGTAGAGGAAGAGTGGCTCGAAATGCTTCTCGAAGAAGTCGATGATTATTTCAGGGGCTCATTCCTTGAAGGAAAGCCGGTAATACCGGTAAGTGCTGCCACAGGCGATGGAATAGATGAACTCAAATCAGCGATCATTGCTAAATGTGACAGAGAAAACAAGCGCCGCGATGAAAAGGAGCTTTTCAGACTCCCTGTCGACAGAGTATTCACAATGCAGGGATTTGGCACAGTTGTGACCGGTACCCTGATGGACGGCAATGTAAGAGTGGGCGATGATGTGATCATCTATCCTGAAGGTACCAAAGCAAAGGTAAGGGGCATACAAACATACGGAAAAGACACCGATATAGCGGTCGCCGGCCAGAGGACTGCCATAAATCTGTCCGGTGTTTCTAAAGAAGATATCGACAGAGGCGACGTAGTTGCGTATACTGACGCGGTGACAGTCACCAATATGATTGATGCAGAGCTGAGCGTCTTCAGCTCTACGGACAGAGTGGTGCTCAATAACAGCAGGGTGCATCTGTACTGCGGCTCCGATGAAGTGCTGTGCAAGGTCATACTTCTCGACAGAGATACACTTTCGGCGGGTGAGACTGCCTATGCACAGCTGAGGCTGGAGGAACCGGCTGCCGTAAGGCGCGGAGACAGATTTATCATAAGGTTCTACTCGCCAATAATAACTATAGGGGGAGGCCGCATAATCGATGCGCTTCCTGCAAAACATAAAAGAAATAAACCGGAGATACTCACGGGTATGGATGTTCTCTCAAATGGTTCGATCAGCGAGATCATCTATGCTAAGTCATGTGAAAGGCGCTTCGTAAAGCGGAAAGAACTTGCTTCCGAACTGGGCCTGCTGGGTCACGAAATGGCAGCAGCGGCAGAAAGCTGCATAGCAGACGGGTCACTGGTGGTACTGCCTGATGATACGATCCTGAGTGACTCCAAATTCACACGTCTCAAGGAAGACACTGAGAGGATCATAAATGATTATCACGCGGATAATCCGCTCGCAGACGGGATACCGCGTCAGGAGCTCCTTTCAAGACTTAAAGAGAGATGGTTCACTGATGATGACAGGCTCGTACAGGCAGTTCTTAAGTATCTGTTAACACTGGGGTTCATCGAAGACAGAGGAAAAAGCATCGCCATCAGCGGATTCAGCATTGAATACACTGATGAGCAGAAGGCGCTGAAAGAAAAAATCAAAGCTATGTACACCGGTGCAGGCATTGAGATGATAAAAAACGACGAGATATTTGCTCTTTACAAAGACAGCAGGATAGTACGGGCTATACTCGAAGATCTTGAGTCAGAAGGTGTGATATATAAGGTCAATCCGTCATACTACATCGATATGAATGCCTGGAATCAGGCTGTCGATGCAGCAAGAAGATTTGAAGGTGAATTCACTCTTGCAGAGTACAGAGACAGACTCGGTACATCAAGAAAGTATGCTGCCGAATTCCTTCCGGCCATGGATAAAGCCGGAATTACAGTTTTCGACGGAGAAAAAAGAAGCGCAGTAAAATAAAAAAGAATGAAAAGCAGAGAAAAGTTATTGGTAAACATACATATAATCAAGACAATTGCGGCAGGGCTCGCTGTCTTGCTTTGTTTGCTGATGCTTGCAGGATGCAGCTCAATGAATGATGCCGAAAAGAAGGTGTCAAAAGAGCTGAAAGCGCTTCAGGAGTCGGATGCTTTAGGCAGTGAAGTAATGAATCTCAGGGATTCCCTGTCAGATGAAGGCAGAAAAAACTTTGACGGATTCATGAAAAAACTCAAAGGGTTTGACTTTCAGATCATCGGCAGTGAGGAAGGTGATGGTCACACTCTTGTTAATGTAAAGATAAAGACCTGCGACTTCGGAAGAGAGTATCTTGCGGCATGGACCGAGTATCTGAAGACAATTGAAGAAGCAAAACCGGATGATCTTACAGGCTTTTACGAGCTGCTGTTTGCAAGACTCAACTCACCGGGTGAAAAAGACTATATAAAAACTATACAGATAGTATGTATCGATCCGCTGAATAACGGGGAGTGGATCGCAAACATAAAAGACAATGAAGAACTGCAGGATGCCATATTCGGTGGCATGATGAGCGAGATGAAAGCGCTTGCTGCAGAATAAAATAACATTTTGGAGGAATGAAATGATCAACAAGTACAGAAACTTTTGCATGCATGAGGGCGGACATGAAGGCGGAGCAGCTCCTGAGGACTGCACACACGACTGCAGCACCTGCGGTGCAGACTGCGCATCAAGAGAAGGCGGTATTCAGAAAGCTCAGCTCAATCCATACAGCTCTGTCAAAAAGGTGATAGGCGTAGTTTCGGGCAAGGGCGGAGTCGGAAAGTCGATGGTTACAGCTCTTTCGGCACTCGCTGCTACCAGGGACGGATTCAGGACAGGCATCATGGATGCGGATATCACAGGACCTTCGATCCCGAAGATGTTCGGAGTGCATACAAAAGCCTACGGAAGCGATTACGGGATTCTTCCGGAAGAAACTCCGATGAATATCAAGCTGATGTCCATAAACCTGCTTGTTGAGAATGAGACTGATCCTGTAGTGTGGAGAGGCCCTGTAATCGGCGGAGTAGTAGAGCAGTTCTGGACAGAAGTGTATTGGGGAGATCTTGACGTTCTCTTTATAGACATGCCTCCAGGGACAGGCGACGTGCCTCTGACAGTATTTCAGTCAATTCCAATCGACGGCATCATCGTTGTCACATCACCTCAGGATCTCGTATCCATGATAGTCGGCAAAGCAGTCAAGATGGCAAATCTGATGAACATCCCTGTTCTCGGACTTGTTGAGAATATGAGCTATATTACCTGCCCTGACTGCGGACGAAAGATCGAGATGTTCGGACCTAGCCAGGCAAAAGCAGTAGCTGCCGAGTACGGAATCAGGCTTCTGGAACAGCTCCCGATAGATCCGATCCTTTCGCAGGAAGCGGATATGGGAAAAATCGAATTCAACGAGGGCACTCAGATGGAATCCATACTCGGAGTGCTCGACGAACTCGGCCTCAAGGCAGAGTAGTATAAGCTGACACACGTTTTCTTAAAGAAAGGAACTTCATTGGGAGAACTGATTAGACTTGAAGGAATAGTAAAGAGTTTTGACGACACTGTAGTTCTGAACGGCATTGATCTCAGCGTGGACGAAAATGAATTCGTCACATTGCTGGGACCTTCAGGCTGCGGAAAAACGACGACCCTCCGCATAATTGCCGGTTTTGAAAAGCCTGACGAAGGAAGGGTGTATTTTGAGGGCAGGGATATCACGGATCTTCCGGCGAACCAGCGCCCTGTCAATACCGTGTTCCAGAATTACGCGCTGTTCCCTCACATGACAGTGGGTGAGAACATCGCTTTCAGCCTTAGAGTAAAGAACAGGCCTGAGGCTGAGATAAAGGAAAAAGTTGCGAACGCTCTTAAGCTTGTGAACCTCAAAGGCTTTGAAAACAGGCGCATAGATCAGCTATCCGGCGGTCAGCAGCAGAGGATCGCGATGGCAAGAGCGATAGTCAATGAACCGAGAGTATTGCTTCTTGATGAGCCTCTCGGCGCGCTGGATCTAAAGCTCCGTCAGGAGATGGAGTATGAATTGGTGCGCCTTAAAAAAGAGCTCGGTATCACGTTCATATACATCACTCACGATCAGGAAGAAGCGCTTACGATGTCCGATAAGGTCGTAGTAATGAACGAGGGATACATACAGCAGGAAGGCACACCTCAGCAGATCTATGATGAGCCTGTAAATGCTTTCGTTGCAGACTTTATTGGCGACAGCAACATACTTTCAGGCCAGATGGTGGATGAGAAAGTCGTACGCATTGACGGTGTCGATTACCCATGCATCGACGGAACTAAGGAAGGATTCCCTCCTAGACGCAGAGTCGATGTGGTTATAAGGCCTGAAGATATCGACATAGTGCCATATGGAGAAGGACTCTGGAACGGGACCATCGTTTCAAAGCTCTTTATAGGCGTGCACTATGAAATGCTGGTGCAGAGCGAGCACGGCAAAGTGGAATGGCTGCTGCAGAACTATGACCAGCACGATGTAGGAGAGAAGATCGGCATGTATGTCGATCCTGAGAACATACAGATAATGCACAAGCCTAAGAGTGAGGCAGAACACGCTATAGAACTAGATCTATGATAGCAAAGAAATCATATTCAATTCCGTTCATAATATGGATAATCGCCGGGACCATAATCCCGCTGGCTTCGATTGCCTATTACGGCTTTACAGACAGAAGCGGCGGTTTTACTCTTGATAACATAACGGCGATGTTCAGAGGCGACCACATTCAGGCGCTTGGCCTCTCGCTTTTACTTGCCTTCATAAGCACTGTTATATGCCTCTTGCTTGCATTTCCTATGGCTATGGTCCTCAGGGAGAGCAAGTACGGCAAGCAGGGATTCCTCATATTTGTCATAATCTTACCGATGTGGATGAACTTCCTGCTCCGTACTATGGCATGGCAGGTGCTGCTCGAAAGACAGGGCGTGATAAATGCGCTCATAACAGCGATAGGACTTCCGCGTCAGGAGATGATGAACACGCCGGGAGCAATTGTGCTCGGCATGGTCTATGACTTTTTGCCGTTCATGATACTTCCGATATATAACACTGTGTCAAAAATCGACAACCACCTCATAGAGGCTGCGTACGATCTTGGTGCCACAAAAGGCAAGGTTTATACAAAAGTCATTTTACCGCTCTCAGTGCCCGGAATAGTCAGCGGCATCACAATGGTGTTCATACCTGCGCTGACGACATTCGTTATTTCGAACATGCTGGGCGGAGGAAAGATCAATCTTATCGGCAACATAATCGAGCAGGAATTTACGGTCAATTCAAACTGGTATCTCGGCTCGGGTCTGTCGCTTGTAATGATGGTATTTATTATACTGAGCATGCTTATGCTTCAGAAGTTCGACAAAACAGGCGGTGCAAATCTTATTTAGAAAAGTATGAAGAAGACTTTAGGACGCATCTATATATTAATAATTATGCTGTTCCTGTATCTTCCGATATTTGCGCTCATTGTGCTTTCGTTCAATGAGTCAAAGTCAATGTCGGTATGGGGCGGTTTCAGCCTGCGCTGGTATCAGGAACTCTTCCGCAGCAGGATAATGATGGGAGCTATTGCAAATACATTTTCCATCGCCATTCTGGCTGCTCTTATAGCGACAATTGTGGGAACATTTGCAGTGCTTGGAATGGCGGCCATGAAGCCACGTGCACAGAATGTCCTGCTTGGACTGAATAACATCCCGATGCTGAATGCTGACATAGTTACCGGTATCGCTCTCATGCTGTTCTTCCTCATGGTGGGAGCACCGCGTGGATACATGACTATATTGTTCAGCCATGCCACTTTCTGCATACCATATGTGATACTGTCAGTCAGGCCGCGTGTGAACAAAAATACTGACAGACTGTTTGAGGCGGCACTTGATCTGGGTGCATCCGAGAGATACGCATTCCGTAAGATAGTACTTCCGGAGCTCATGCCGGGAATAATGTCAGGGTTCCTTCTGAGTTTTACGATGTCAGTAGATGATTTCATCATTACTTATTTCACCAGAGGAGCTGGCATAAACACAATATCGACGCTTATCTACAGTGAGGTCAAGGTAGGTATCAGACCTAGTTTATTCGCGCTGTCTACCATCATTTTCGTAGTTGCACTGGTAGTGCTACTGATGGTCAATTTCAGGCATGATAAGGCAGAAAAACTCAGGTCAGCCAGGCCTGCAATGTAACAACGTAAAGAATACTTTACATAACTACTATCATTTGAATTGAAGGGATAAATATACAGAATGTTCAGGGAACTGTCCGGCGATGGAGTGAAAAAAGAAATAGATGCCTATATCAGGGAGTCAGTAAAAAGCTTTGCCGCAGACGGCATACTTCCGAAACTTGCTGTAATCAGAGCCGGTGATGATGACGGCCAGAAGTATTACGAGAACGCGATACTCAGGCAGAGCAATGCTTACGGTATCGAAACGCAGGCGATCAACTTTACCAGCAATATAGGGCAGGCACTGATAGAGGTAACACTGCAGGCTGTCAACGAAGATGAGAGTGTGCACGGTATCATTCTTCTCAGACCGCTTCCGGACGGGATCAACAGCGAGAGGCTCCGCACTATGCTCAATCCGGTCAAGGATGTGGATGCCATCACGGATATCTCGATAGCTGAACTATTCGCGGGCAAGGATGATGCTTTCTTCGCATGTACCGCGGAAGCCTGCATGGAAGTGATGCGTTATCACGGCATAGATCCGTCGGGACGCCGGGTGACTATACTTGGCAGGAGCCTTACAGTAGGCAAGCCGCTGGCTATTATGATGCTGAATGCGGATGCTACTGTGACAGTATGCCATTCCCGCACACCGGAAGAAGATCAGATCAAAGCATGCAGGGATGCGGACATCGTAGTCCTGGCAACGGGACGCACTCAGGCATACGGAAGCAGATTTTTCAGGAACGGACAGGTGATCCTTGATGTAGGTACCGGAACCGGCAGAGACGGGAAGATGCACGGTGATCTTGACATAGAAGAGATCATGGAAAAAGGAGAGATCAGTGATCTTGCATACACGCCGGTACCGGGAGGTATAGGAAGAGTGACTACAGCGATACTGCTCCGTAACATTATTAAAGCAGCAAAGAAAGGTTAGAAATGGGTTTCAGATACTATTACGCAGACAGAATACGTGAAAAGATGCCGGGGTTTAAAGGCACTGATGAGGAGCTTCAGTCTGCGATCGATGAGATAAGTCTTCTATACAACTCAGCCATTAAAGAGCTGAAGACAAGACTCGACATTCTTTCAGACGACTTTGACAAGAAACATTCGTACATGCCGATACATCACGTTCACTCAAGGCTCAAAACATTTGAGAGCATCATAGAAAAGGCTACGAGGTACGGCATTGAGGACCCGCTCAACAACCTTGATACGGTAAGGCGCGAGATACTCGATATTGCAGGCATCAGGGTCGTATGCAATTATGAAGAGGATCTGTCGACCATGTCGGGTCTGCTGCTTTCACAGGAAGATATCGAGATGATAAGAGTTAAGGACTACTGCGACAATCCGAAGGAGAGCGGTTACCGCAGCATGCACGTAGTAGTGGCAGTACCGGTATATCTCGTAAACAAAAGGAAAATGGTGCCGGTCGAGATACAGTTCAGGAGCGTCATGATGGATGCCTGGGCGAGTCTCGAACACGAGCTCAGATATAAAAATAAGGGCAATCTGGCACAGGAGATCGTGGACACGTTGAAGGAATGCGCAGAGAATCTGCACGAAGTGGACGAAACAATGTCGAGAGTACGTCATGAAGTACTTAAGACCGGCAATAAATACAACGATTATTAAGGAGTAACGTAACAACAATGAAGAATCTTGCAAAGACTTATAACCCGAAGGATTTTGAGGACCGCATATATGAGATGTGGGAGACGGAAGGCGCTTTTGACGCGGAGGTCGATAAGGATAAAAAACCTTTCACGATCGTTATGCCGCCTCCGAATATCACAGGTCAGCTCCACATGGGGCATGCTCTTGACCAGACTCTGCAGGACGTTCTGACAAGATGGAAAAGGATGCAGGGATACAGCGCTCTCTGGCTTCCGGGATCAGACCACGCCAGCATCGCTACAGAGGTGAAGGTAGCGAACGAACTGAGAGAGAAGACCGGCCGTGATAAAAGGGACTTCACGAGAGAAGAGTTCCTTGAGCATGCATGGGCATGGAAGAAAGAATACGGCGGACGCATCACAAAGCAGTGCCGCAAGCTCGGTGACTCCTGTGACTGGAGACGCGAGCGCTTTACCATGGATGAACAGTGCAATAAGGCCGTAGTAAGATTTTTCATCAACCTTTATGAAAAGGGCTGGATCTACAAGGGTAACCGCCTAATCAACTGGTGCCCGTGCTGCAAGACATCTCTGTCTGATGCAGAAGTAGAACATGAGGATGAGAATGGAAAGTACTGGTACTTCAGATACCCGGCAAAGGATGGCGGAGAAGGCATAACAGTCGCTACATCCAGACCTGAGACCATGTTCGGAGATATCGCGATTGCAGTCCATCCAAGTGATGAAAGATATAAGGATCTCGTTGGCAAGACTGTCATACTTCCTATAGTCGGAAGAGAGATCCCTGTGATCGCTGATGAATATCCGGATCCTGAAAAGGGTACAGGTGCCGTTAAGATCACGCCGGCTCACGACCCTAACGACTTTGAAGTAGGGCAGAGACACAATCTCGAGATGATCTCGTGCATGAATGATGATGCCACGATGAATGAATACGCCGGCAAGTACGAGGGCATGGACAGATATGAGTGCAGAAAGGCGTGGGTAAAGGATCTCGAAGAAGAAGGATTCCTGGTCAGGACCGAAGACATGGTCATCCCTGTCGGCAAGTGCTACAGATGCCACAGCGCCGTTGAACCTATGATGAGCGATCAGTGGTTTGTCAAGATGAAAGAACTTGCAAAGCCTGCTATCGAAGCTGTTGAATCCGGACGTATGAAGTTCGTTCCTGAAAGATTCAGCAAGGTATATCTGAAGTGGCTATATGAGATCCGCGACTGGTGTATTTCGAGGCAGCTCTGGTGGGGACACAGGATTCCTGCATATTACTGCGATGAGTGCGGTGAAATAGTCGTGTCGGACGGTATGCCTGAAGTCTGCCCAAAATGCGGATGCAGACACTTCACACAGGACGAAGACGTGCTCGACACATGGTTCAGCTCTGCACTCTGGCCGTTCTCAACCCTCGGCTGGCCTGAAAAAACCGAATCCCTCGGCTATTTCTACCCTAACAGTGTTCTGGTAACCGGATATGACATCATATTCTTCTGGGTAGTCAGAATGGTATTCTCCGGATATGAGTGTATGGGTGACGCACCTTATGACTATGTATTCGTTCATGGTCTCGTAAGAGACGAGCTCGGACGCAAGATGTCGAAATCACTCGGAAATGGAGTTGATCCGCTTGAATCAATCGATCAGTATGGAGCCGATGCACTGAGATTCATGCTTTGCACTGGTATCTCACCGGGAAATGACACGCGCTACATACCTAAGAGGATAGAGGCTGCACGTAATTTTGCCAACAAACTCTGGAATGCTTCCAGATTTACAATAATGAATCTGCAGGATGAATCCGGCGAGTGGCTGCCAATGGGATATAAAGAGGCAGATCTCAGGGACGAGGATAAATGGATCCTTCAGATGACGAATGAAGGAGCAAAATATATTACCGAGATGCTCGACAAGTTCGAACTCGGCCTTGCAGGGCAGCGAGTCTATGAGCTCATCTGGGATGTTTACTGTGACTGGTACATCGAGATGGTAAAGGGAAGACTCTATGGTGACGATGAAGAGGATAAGAAAGTCGCAAGAGCAGTACTCACAAAAGTACTGAAGGACCTCCTGAAGTTCCTTCATCCGTTCATGCCGTTCATTACAGAGGAGATTTGGGGTGTACTGCCTCAGGATGGCGATAAGACAGGCCGCGATGCAATGCTTATCAGAGCTGAATGGCCGGTATACGATGCTTCTATGGATTACTCCGATTCTGTTCGCAGAATAGAGACAGCCATGGCAGTAATAAAAGCAGTGCGTAATATCCGTGCTGAAGCCGAAGCAGCACCGGGAAGGAAGCTCAATCTCATAATGAAGACGGATACACTCGGCTCCGACATCGAAGCGGTGGCTGAACGCATCAGAAAGCTTGCGAATGTCGTAGATATTGACATAAGGGGAACCGACTTCGAAATGCCGTCAGATGTTATGACAGCAGTTATTGACGGTGCTGAGATCGCTGTTAAACTTGATGATCTTGTAGACAGAGATGCTGAAATCGAAAGACTTACAAAGGAAAAGGCAAGGCTTGAGAGCGAAGTAGAGCGTGTAGAGAAAAAACTTGCTAATCAGGGCTTTGTTGCCAAAGCGCCTCAGAAGCTGGTTGATGAAGAGAGAGCAAAGGGCGAGAAATACCGCGAGATGCTCGCAACTGTCATTGCGCGCCTGGAATCACTGAAATAAAATGGCGAGTTTTGACGGACTGGACAGAATGAATGCGCTGCTTTCTGCATTGGGAAACCCTGAAGCGGACTTCAAAGCTATTCATATAGCGGGGACTAACGGAAAGGGTTCAACTGCAGTGATGACGGCTTCCATATTAGAGGAAGCCGGTTTCACTGTCGGCCTGTATACCTCTCCGCATCTTGAAGACGAATGCGAGAGAGTACAGATATGGGACGGCACTCATCATATGATAGATCAGGCTCATTTCGATGAACTGAAAGACAGAGTGAGGGCAATCGAGGATAAGGCAACCGTATTCGAGGTGTATACAGCGGCAGCTTATCTGTACTTTGCAGAGATGTGTCCCGATTACGTGGTGCTCGAGACCGGACTTGGCGGCAGGCTGGATTCGACAAATACCCTCGAAAAACCTCTTGTAACCGTGATCACACAGGTCGGACTCGATCACACCGCCGAACTTGGAAGCACTATATTCAAAATAGCTCACGAGAAGGCGGGCATCATAAAACCGGGAGTCCCTGTAGTTTCCCAGACGCCTGATCTCAACGTCAAAAATGTCTTCAGAAGAACAGCCGCAGAAAAGGGCTGCGAATTCATTGATGTATCTGCTGTATACGACAAATACAGCAGAATGGATTTGTCAATGAAGGGTGAGCATCAGATAAGGAATGCAGCAACAGCTGCAGAAGCAATCAAAGCGGCAGGCATTGAAGTCTCAGATGAAGCTGTCACTATCGGACTTGCAAATGCTTATCTTCCCGGGAGATTTGAGATACTGAATGAGGCGCGCGCGGGCAGCGGAGAACCATTTTTCATAATTGACGGCGCCCACAATCCGGATGCGATCGGCGTACTTACGGAAACATTAACAGCGTTTGCGCGTGAGCATAAAATCAAAAGAATTTTTGTAATTTTTGGATGTATGAAAGACAAAAATTACACACGTATGATACAATTGTTGACGGGAAATATGAGAGGCTGCACCTATGCAACGGCCGCCATCGATTACGGAAGGGCGGAAGATCCGGAGCGGCTGGGAGAAATTTTCGCAGCATGCGGTAAAAGATGTATTGTCTGTGACTCGGCAGCAGAAGCATATGAGATCTCAAAAGACGGAAATTACGAGTGTGTGCTCGTGACCGGCTCGATTTATCTTGCCGGAGAGTTGAGGAGTCTGTATTTGCAGGATCATAAATCACTGTAATATATATATTAACCTTATTGTTTTTTATCTCAAAAGGAGAGAAAGGATCGGCGTATGTTTGACAGAAACGGTAATGACAACAGCAACTATAATCAGATGATAGTTGAGGAGATCAGCAAGAGTTCCGAGAAAGTCGCAGATCTCGTAAACAGGGAGTATCTGAGACAGAAGAACAATGTAGAACTCATCGCATCTGAAAACTACTGCTCCGAGGCTGTAATGGCTGCCTGCGGAAGCTGTCTCTCATGGAAGTATGCAGAGGGCTACCCACAGAAGCCGATTGAAAGGTATTCGGGAAACAAGGGCAGATACTATGGCGGAACGATTATCGTAGACGAGCTCGAAGAGTACTGCTGCGACCTCTGGAGAAAGGTGTTCAACACAGACTATCACGTTAATGTTCAGCCTCATTCGGGTTCACAGGCAAACTTCGCTGCATATAAGGCAGTGCTTGAGCCGGGCGACACCGTCCTTGGACTGAGCCTCGACAACGGCGGACACCTCACACACGGTTCCGGCGTAAACTTCAGCGGCAAGCTGTATAACGTCATCTCCTATGATGTTGACGAAAACGGCCGCATTGACATGGAAGATGTCAGAAAGAAAGCTCTCGAGTTCAAGCCAAAGCTGATCCTTACAGGAGCATCTGCTTATGCAAGAATAATTGACTTCCCTGCATTCGCAGAGATCGCAAAGGAAGTCGGAGCATACTTCATGGTAGATATGGCTCATATCGCAGGTCTCGTAGCTGCAGGCGAGCATCCATCGCCATTCGGATATGCTGACATCGTTACAACAACTACACATAAGACACTGAGAGGACCTCGCGGCGGCCTGATCTTCGCAAGAGTTGATCTCGCCAAGAAGGTAGACTCTGCAGTATTCCCATACGCACAGGGAGGCCCGCTCTGCCATATCATCGCAGGTAAGGCCGTATGCGCTGAGGAAGCCCTCAAGCCTGAGTTCAAGACATATGCGCGTCAGGTAAGACTCAACTGCGCAGCACTCGCAGATGAATTTATCAAGATGGGCTATAAGATCGTAACAGGCGGAACAGACAACCACGTATTCCTGCTCGATCTCCTCGACGAGCCATTCTCGGGCAAGGAACTCCAGGCAGCATGCGATGAAGTAGGCATCACACTCAACAAGAACTGCGTTCCTAACGAGAAGAGATCACCGTTCCAGACATCCGGCGTACGTATCGGAACAGCTCCGATGACAACAAGAGGATATCTCGAGGATGATTTCCGCAATGTTGCTCACAGGATCGATGATGTAGTTAAGGAACTCAGAGCACAGAAAGCTGCAGAAGCAGAGGAAGCTAAGTAGTAATAAACTAAAAGCTTATTGTTTGTAATTAAATGCCCCGCCCTGTAAAAAAAGGCGGGGCAAGTCATTGAATAAGCAATTTTGCTGTTGTAAAATGTAAAAAATATACCAACAAAGGGAAAGAGGAGGTACTGACCTATGGTGAAGCTTTTGATTGGACATAAAGGAAGCGGCAAGACCAAGAGGATGATCGAACTCGCAAATGAAACAGTCCAGACAGCCAGAGGCAGCATCGTATTTATAAATAAGAATTCCAGACTTATCTATGATCTCGATTACAAGATCAGAGTAGTGTGCATGGAGGATTTCCCGCACATCACAAATGAAGACGAATATATCGGCTTCCTGTTCGGGATCATGAGCTCTGATAATGACATTGAGACAATTTTCCTCGACGGGATTATGAGACACAGAGATTTCGCTCTCGAAGTGCTCCCTAGTTTCATTGAGAAGATTAAGATCATCTCCAAGGAATCGGGTATCGATTTTGTACTCAGTGTGAGCGCTGAGCTCGAAGAGATGATAGGAGTCGTCTTCGACGATATGGAAGTACTTAACTGATATGACAGTGATAGAACAAATACTTGAGGGAATAAACAAAGGCAGAGCCATGTACGCGAATGTGCATGGCTCTATTACAACTGCGGACGAAAACCCGGATGCCGAAGCCAGTGAACTGTGTCTCGGAGACAATCTCGATTATATGAAGAATCTGCTTGAGCGCGGCTATGCAGGAGCCTTCAGGCTGATATACATCGATCCGCCGTTTTTTACGCGATCGAGCTTCAATGCATCTGTAAGCGTAAAAGATGCAAATGGTACAAGCCATAAGGTGCATCACCTCGCTTATGACGACAAGTTTGACCGCAGCCTCGAATACTATATCGAGAACATGACAGTAAGGATCCTCATGATGAAGGACCTTCTTGCGAACGACGGACTTATGTGGATACATCTGGACTGGCATTCGTCCCATTACATCAAGCTGGTGCTCGATGAGCTGATGGGAGAGAAGAATTTCGTCAACGAGATAATCTGGCAGTATAAATCCGGAGGCTCCGGCAAAAGACATTTTGCGCGGAAGCATGATACCATTCTTGTTTATTCAAAGACTTCAAAATACCGTATAAATGTACCAAAGGAGAAGTCGTATAACAGAGACCGCAAGCCATACAGATTCAGGGGAGTAGCTGAGTACAAGGATGAGGGCGGCTGGTACACGCTTGTCAATATGAAAGATGTGTGGAGCATCGATATGGTAGGCCGGACCTCAGCTGAACGCACAGGATACGCTACGCAGAAACCTCTTGAACTCATGAAGCGTATAATCGAATCATCTACAGAAGAGGGAGATCTCGTCGGAGATTTCTTCTGCGGCAGCGGAAGCCTTCCGGAGGCTGCTCATCTGCTCGGAAGAAGATGGATAGCATGTGACAGCGAAGAGATGGCAGCGGCAATGTCAAGACGCAGGCTGAGAAAAGCAGGAGCTGATTTCAGGTTCACAAGACTGGAGAAAGTAAAACCCTGCAGCGGAAGAGCTGATATAGAGGTTCTGAGCAAAGACGCGCTTGAGGATGGCAGATCGCTTTATAAGTGCAGACTCAGGGATTTTGTGCCTGATATAGATACCGGGTCCATACAGATGAAGGACAGAGGTTACGTAGAAAAGGCAATGAAGGCAGACAGACTGCAGTTTGCCGATCACGTGATGATAGATCCGGATTATGACGGAACCTTTGAAAGCAGATACATTTTCGATGCTGCAGCTGACAGTATCAGCTTTATTTCAGGCGGCAATTTTGCTGCCATAGTAGTAGACAAATTCGGGAGGGAATATCCTGCAGAGATCGTTTACTGATCTATAGACAAGGTAAAAAGGTATGAGTGATAAAGATGAAAACAAGGCTGTAAGCTCTCTTGACAAAAAGCTCGAGAAGGAAACTGCCGCAAATAAAAAGGTCAATGAAATATATGCTATGGATCCGGAGCTGCACGGTAAGTCCAGATTCCAGGCAAGAGCGCAGGAAATCGGTCTGGCTTTGCTTGCAGTTGTTATCGGATCGCTCGGAACGGTAGGGATAATGCTGCCGAACGGACTTACATTTGGCGGGATAACCGGTATAGCAAGGATCATACAGAAGTTGACCGGCGTAAATTATTCGTTAATTTACTACATTCTTGCCGCTCTTGTTCTTGTAATCGTCTGGGTATTTCTGGGTTTTAAGGAAGTTCGAAAAATCGCTCTTATGTCTGTGTCATACCCTACAGTAATGATGATACTGGAACTGAAAAAAGTGGTTCTGATACAGAGCGATGATCTTTTTCTGGTCGCCGTATTCTGCGGGGTCGTGTATGGAATATCCAACGGCCTTACATTCAAGGCAGGATTCTCATCAGGAGGCACTGATTCGATCGCTAAGGTGATAAAATACCGCTGGCTTCCACATATGGGTATAAACGATATTACGTTCGCCATAAACGCTCTTATCGTGCTTGTGAACGCATTCGTATTCGGGCTTCAGATAGCGCTTTATGCAGTCATCATTATATTCGTTTCGATGAGGGTAGGAGAGACTGTAATGTACGGTTTCAGTGACAAGATAGTAGAACTCGACATAATACCGGGAGATGCTGAAGCGCTGGCCGATTTCATAATGAACGAGCTTGGCCGCGGAGTATCAAGCATAGAAGTAACCGGAGAATATACCGGAGACAAGAGAAAGCAGCTCAAGATACTATGCTCTCCGCGTGAGAGCTTCCTGATAAAAAGACATCTTGCTAAAGAGGATCCGAAATCATTCGTATCAGTAATAAGCATCAAGTCGGTTTGGGGCAGAGGCCGCGGTTTCTCAGATATAAGAAGCCTGGACAACTGAAAAAAGAAAACGCTTTTCAGACATAATACGTTGAAAAGCGTTTTTATTTATACAGGTATAATTCTGAAAGTGCTCCGGAAACAAGGTTTACCGTACGGGAATTGAGGATCAGATATCCGTTTATACAGTCCGGATCACTTTGCAGCAGAGGAGAGTCTATAAAAGAAATGTCCATGTAAAGATCTTCGCCGTGACAGTTTAGAGGCGCAACTATCTCGAACGACGATGATGTGGCGTTGAATGTAACTGTCAGCGGTTCATCAGCATCAGGAAAGTAGGCTGAAGCGACCGGATCCGTGATCTGTTCCCCGGTGATACGCAGAGTCCTGGCAAAACTCTTCAGCTTAGGACGCACGCTTAACCTGCCTCCGGCTGCAGGAAACCCATAGGCGGCCAGCGCACGGTGGATATCAGGCACATCGGCAAG
The DNA here is from genome assembly GCA_045114615.1 of Anaerovoracaceae bacterium. GTDB lineage: Bacteria > Bacillota > Clostridia > Peptostreptococcales > Anaerovoracaceae > Crickella. The sequence goes on along the minus strand of JBGUKU010000068.1, from coordinate 3,031 downwards.
CGTCAGATACATCAGTCTGTTGAGATGAAGAACATCTTCTCTGTTATGTGTGAGGATGATCTTTTCTATCGTGCTGTTGCCGCTGATCGCGTACTGATCGAAGAGAGCCACACTTTCTTTTCCGGTTATGGTGTCTCCTCGGTCTGAGAGTATACCGTAATAGTTTTCTATAGACATCTGACTCATGGAATCAAGACGGTCCCTCAAATCAGTACATTTGCGCAGAAACCTGTAGAGGTCGAAATGATACATTTTCAGCTGCCTGCCGAGGAAATTCGCGTCCAGACGGGCATTTATGAAAGGCATGTCAAAAGCGCAGCCGTTGAACGTGATCAGATAGCCTGCATCGTTTTCTTCGAGGTAATCCATTGCAGCATCGAGGACATTTGATTCTTCGTAATGGTTCTCTGCCAGGAACTGAGTGATGCGTACGCCGCTCTCAGTCCTCATCAGAAGTCCTATAAGGATCGCTTTACATCTGCTGCGGTCCAGGCCGGTCGCCTCTATATCGAGCACACATGGTTTCATGCCGCTGAAATAAGTGTCCCATTCCGGATGATATTCCCCTGTTATTCTGTAATCTCTTGTAAAAACCTTCATCGAATTGATTTTAGCCTATCTTCGTGATAGAGTAAATCGGCACATAAAAAAGGAGATGCAAAAAATGAAACTAGGTATAGTAGGACTTCCTAACGTAGGAAAGAGCACACTGTTCAACGCTATCACGAAAGCCGGCGCAGAAGCCGCCAATTATCCGTTCTGCACAATAGAGCCTAATGTCGGTGTAGTTACAGTTCCTGACGAGCGCGTTACAACACTTTCCGAGGTATATCACTCAAAAAAGACTATCTATACGACTATTGAATTCAGTGATATAGCCGGTCTTGTAAAAGGTGCATCGAAAGGCGAGGGCCTGGGCAATAAGTTTCTGGGACATATCAGAGAAGTTGAGGCCATAGTACATGTGGTGAGATGCTTTGACGATGAAAACGTAGTTCATGTAGACGGAAAGATAGACCCCGTAAATGACATAGAGGTCATCAATACAGAGCTCATAATAGCCGATATGGAAGTCATGGAGCGAAGAATAGCCAAGACTGAAAAGCAGGCCAAGGCCGACAAGTCGGCAAGAGGAGAGCTTGAGCTGCTTAAACGCATATATGATCTGCTCTCGGAAGGAAGGCGTGCAAGAGAGATAGATGATCTCAGCGAAGAGGAGGCTTCTTTCGTAAAGTCTCTTGACCTCCTGACATATAAACCTGTGATCTACGCTGCAAATGTTTCGGAAGATGATGCTTCCGGTGAAGACAATGAGTATGTGAAAGCGGTGAGGGAATACGCTGAAGCCGAGGGATCTGAGGTAGTGGTTATCAGCGCTAAGGTGGAGTCAGAACTTGCGGAGCTCGAAGATGATGAGCGTGAAATGTTCCTTGAGGAGCTCGGGATCGAGGAATCGGGACTCGATAAACTGATAAAGTCATCATATGCACTGCTCGATCTCATCAGCTTCCTTACCACGGGAGAGGACGAAACCAGAGCATGGACTATTCGACGCGGAACACTTGCTCCACAGGCAGCAGGGAAGATCCACAGTGACTTTGAGAAGGGCTTTATCCGTGCTGAGACCATAGCTTATGACAAGCTTATGGAAGTTGACGGAAAGATCTCTGCAGCAAAAGAAAAAGGCTGGCTGAGGTCTGAAGGAAAGGAATATGTCGTAAAAGACGGAGATGTCATGCATTTCCTCTTTAACGTATAAAGGTTGACAATAAAGGCTTTCAGGCATTTTTTGTACTAATAAAGCAGATTATGTTTTTTTGAAGTACATAAGCATTGCAAAAGTCCTTTAAGGCCCATATAATGCAAATAGGGATTGCAGAAGCAATCCTATCTCTAGTCCCAATACCCTTTTTCGAAAGAGACTGCACCCCTTGCAGTTTCTTTCATTTTTTGCACATTATTGTTTATCCGGTGTTTCTATGCGTTTATGAACTGATGCGTATCTGTAAAGGATAATTCCGAGTATGATGGCACAGAGGCTGATAACCTGCGCCTGCTTGAAAGGGCCTATCATCAGAGAGTCTGTGCGAAGAGCCTCAACAAAGAACCGCTCCAGTGAATAAAAGATAAAATACAGAGCAACGGTCTGTCCGTTGGCATATCTTTTCTTATTATTGAACCAGCTCAGTGCAAAAAAGAGCAGCAGGCACCATATGGACTCATAGAGGAAAGTAGGATGCACCTTTACTCCGTCTACGAGTATGCCCCATGGAAGACTGGTGGGACCTCCATGTGCCTCACCGTTAAAAAAATTGCCCCATCTGCCTATCGACTGTGCAAGAGCTACTGTAGGAACGAAAAGATCCAACACATTGAGAGTATCTATCCTCTTATGCCTGCAAATGATGAAGACTGTTATTATGCTGAAGATAAGGCCTCCATGTATAGCCAGCCCTCCGCTTCTTATATCCAGCATCGAGGAGAGCGTTTTATAGTAATCAAGGTTGAAGATAACATAATATACACGGGCGCCGATAACACCGATAGGAAGCATCCATATTGCTATGTCGAGCACATCTTCATCTGTTATGCCGTGACGAGGAGCTCTTTTGCATGATATAAGCACGGCAAGCAGCATGCCGCAGGCTATGAGTATGCCGTACCACCTGATGTCTATTCCGAATATTGTAAAAGCTATTGGGTCGGGATGTCCCATTATGTTTCCTCCATGGATTGCATTATACGGTTAACAAAGAAATAATACTGCAATAGTATAGCATAATTTTGGGAAATTTTGTTGACAAGCGTTTTTCCATTTGCTAATATAATCAAGCGCGATTGAATGAATCAAGCGATATGGCGGCGTAGCTTAGCTGGCTAGAGCGTCCGGTTCATACCCGGAAGGTCACTGGTTCAAGTCCAGTCGCCGCTACCAACATGGGATCATAGCTCAGCTGGGAGAGCACCTGCCTTACAAGCAGGGGGTCATAGGTTCGAGCCCTATTGGTCCCACCATTTTGCGGCCGGGTAG
>JBGUKU010000067.1:0-7087 GCA_045114615.1 Anaerovoracaceae bacterium | reverse complement strand
CTTCTTCCGGATATTCGGTTTATTGAAAGGAAAGAACTCATCCAGGTATTTCTCTACAGCCATCGATTCTTCCCTGATAAAGTGATTCTTCGGGAAGAATACATTCTCATATGGCAGGAATTTCGGAGTAGTCGGAATCGCTGTCATGATGCCTAACAGGCCGTACTTAAGTGCAAAGCCTCGTATTGCTTCTTGTTTCTCGCTGTCGGTTGCTTCCTGGCTCATGCAAAGCTGGCCTACACTAACAGCATCCAAAGCGATATTCTCAAACTCCTCTACAGGATCATACGGCTTCGGCACGGCATTAGGTGCTGGCTGTAGGTACTTTATACCATCCGAAGTCTCAGTGATAACATAATCACTGTATCTCACCCATATTGAATTGGCGTATTTAAAGAGCTTGTTCATAGTTCACCTTTTAAATACTTCTCTGTTTGCCGGTCAAACTCAGAAATGTAATCCTGATCCTGTCGTATGCGGAATGTCTCATATTCATGCTCAGCCTTTTTAATGGCATCTTCATGAGATATCCTGCCTCTGTCATCGAGGACTTTTCGTCTGTTGTTTTCAAGGAACCGATTCGTTTGATCCAGCCAGTCCTGCATGCTCATAAGCACCTCATCCTCTGCCATAAGTTCAGCATAATCTATAAACATAGTTACAAGGCGGTTAAGTCTGGACAGTTCCTTTTCACTCAGATAATTCTTGGCAATAGTTATATCTCTTTTAAGGATCTTTCCATCCGGTGCGCCTTTCCATGTAGTCAGACCCATTGTTGGCTTCTCCGCGTCTGCGCGGTCATAAATGATTTCAGCAGCTGTCTTTCCGGTGACAGCATAATGCAGCTTATTCTGCACAAATGCATAGAAAGCTTTTGTTGTGTCGCTGTTCTTGTCATAGTCATAACTGCACTGCTCAAACACGTCTGCTATTTTCTGATACGCTCTTCTTTCACTTGCACGTATCTCGCGTATCTTTTCAAGCAGCTCATCAAAGTAATCACGGCCAAAAGGTTTTCCGTTCTTCAGCATCTCGTCATTTAGGACGAAGCCTTTTGTAATAAATTCTTTCAATGTCCTTGTTGCCCACTGACGAAACCTTGTGGCTTTTTTAGAATTGACACGATAACCAACAGCAATGATTGCATCGAGATTGTAAAAATCAACCATTCTGCGGACAGTTCTGTCTCCTTCGATTTGAACTTGTTCCATTTTGGAACAAGTTGCCTCTTTGATGAGTTCACCCTCGTCATATATATTTCCAAGATGTTTCGTAATACCCTGAGTATTGACTCCGAACAGCTCCGCCATTGCCTTTGTTGTCAGCCAGAATGTTTCGTCATTGTAATAAACGCTGACGCACACATTCGTATCATCTATCTGGTATAAAACAATTTCATGTTCCTGACTATTCTGCATTTTCATCCTCCGATATGAATGATCCTGTAACTATAACTATTGTAGCACACATCTGGTATAGCTTTAGTTGCGTACAGCATGTGAACTCAATTCTTGAATTCATACTTCTCCCGGCAGGTATCGAGGAAACGTTGCTCATCACCTGTAAACGAGAAGTCCTTATCACTTCTGAAGATCAGCACGCCCATAGTTCTCTGCTTCAGGTGAAATAGCAGATCCTTCCACGCTTTCCTCACTGCTCTGTCCGTATGACCGCGCATCTCCGCGATCTCTTTGGAAGACAGTTCTTCCAGCACTTTATGATAGAACAATTCTCTATCGTCCTTATCTAAAGCCCGCATGAAATGTATCATATAGTCTTTTGTCACGAGTTGATCTATTGTGTCCGGCTTGCAGTATAAGAAGTCCAGGACATCTCCTTTCCGCATCTGTCTGGCTATGACATTGCTCAAGCAACCTGCAGTAAATGCACTGTCCTCGTTCTCACCATATTCAAGCGGGAAATCATCACCATTCCTTAGGATCTCATGTTTCCCGACCCTGGACCTTTCATTCTCTTCGAGGTAGTCATACCAACCGTTAAGGTTCTTAAAGTCAATAACAGTCCTTGCAGCTTGCTCAAGCCTTCTGAGCATCTCAATTCTCACATCTCGCTTGCGCTTTTTGACGCCCTCAGGCACCTTTATTTCTCGGAGTCTGATGACTTCAGCGGGTACGTTGCACTCCTCATCGTTATCGCTGACTATAACGTACTTTTTTACAGGCTCACTTTCCTCTTCTTCCTCCAGCGCAAGCTCCTCAATGGCTATCGGATCATCCCTGAAACCATAGTCCCCATATTCTTCATCCATCATAAGCATGTATTCTTCGTACCATGCTTCGCGAGATAATCCAGCCATTTATATATCCTCAAAAAATTTTTTACGATTTCAGAATTTTTAGTTCCGTTTTACCCCTAAAATTTTCCCTATTAATAGAGGGAGGATTAGGGTCTTCATTTTCTCATTGTTGAAAATAAAACGTTTGTTTCGAACATGTGTTTATTATAAGACCTGCAAGACCCTGTTTCAACTTGTTTTTCACCCCGCAACGGAGTGAGGGAAATAAATGGGACAGCTCAAATCGGCCCTGTTATCGCTCAAGGATATATGAGTCGACAGATGCATTTCATCTGCAAAAAAACATTGTTTACACATAGGAAAAACGCCTTTTTTCGCCCCGAGATTATACATCTCAACACGGGGTACAGAGGCGTTATTATTTTGCATGTTATTGCTAAGTATCAGTTATCTCAATGAAGATCGGAGGTGAGGCCAATGCCAAGGATGTCAAAGAAGGAGAAGGAGGAATGGAACTTCTTCCTGAATGATCGCGGACGCATCTCGTATAACGAGCTGTGCCGTAAATGTGACCGCGACTGTAAGCAGAGTTTCAGAGCAGTGATAGTGCAATGCCCTGAATACAATTCCAAACGAAGCAAGAAGAAACGGCAATGATGCCGGGAAAGGAGGCTTTATGCCGGAAAGAAAACAAATCACTACTAATTTTAAAAGCGCAGAAGAACTCTTCTATAACCCTGTCGAAGGCGGCAAGCCTGACATGATAGTCGATGGACTCATCCCAACGGGCCTGACCATAATAGCAGGTGCACCGAAGTCGTGTAAAAGCTGGCTGATGCTGAGACTGGCGTTATCTGTCAGCCTGGGTGAGCCATTCCTCGGTCATGATGTTAAGAAGTGTGATGTAGCATACTACGCACTTGAAGATACGGATGCAAGGCTCAAGAGCAGACTATTGGATATAGGAACTGCTCCGCCGCCGGGACTGATATACGCTACCTCAGTAAAGGATCCGTGCAATGATTTCATCAGTGACCTTGAGAGATGTCTGGACAGTAATCCGGAAGTCAGACTCGTGATCGTAGACACACTGCAGAAGATCCGAAACAGTGATCCGACTTCGAATGCCAACCAATATGCATGTGAATACGAGGAGCTTGCGAGGCTCAAGGAAATCGCTGATCACCGCAGGATAGCGATCGTATTTGTCCACCACACACGCAAGAAGCACGATTCGAAAGATGGCAACAATGATGTGCTTGGCTCATCAGCAGTCACAGGAACAGCCGACATGATACTTATTCTGCGCAAGAACCGCGGAGGCACTGCAGGCACTCTCAGCGTGAGCGGACGTGACGCTCCGGATATAGAGCTCGTAATGCAATGGCAGCATCCCGAGTGGCAGGTCATCGAAGAGAAGTCTGAGGAAGATATCGCAAGAGAGAATGTCCCTGAGATAGTGTACAAGGTGGTCGACTTCCTGATGGCCGAGGGAGGCTTCACTGGCACCATGTCAGCTCTACTCGAAGAGATCGGTCTTCCTCATGTAAAGCCGCATGCACTAAGCAGAGCACTCTCGAAGTTCCATGATGAAGTGTTGCTCCCTCTCGGGATCACATACGATAGTGCTCGCGTATCCAGCGACCGCAACTATGTGTTCACGATATCTGAAGAGTCTGGCTCAGATGCAGATGAACAGTCCTGCCCTGCTGCATTTCCAAATTCAGGCAATAATGATGACGCTCATGACGCTTATGACGCTTCCCTGCTCTAGGAGCGATATTCCGTCATTAGCGTCATTGCCGTCATATGGGCAGCTACAAGTATTGCCATACTGTATTGCCGGATTTCAAAGAGGAACAACATCCGTGTATCGCCACGGGGGTTGCCACTATGGGCCGCCATATGTCTGTCCATAGGAGTAGCGAGCATAGGCTATGTATCGCCAGTCGGAGAACTCCGCCCGTGATAATAGCCGCGGCACTGCCACATGTGGCAATACCGGGAGGGGCTCTGCCCCTGCAACCCCCTATCAGCTAATAAAAAAAAATATGTATGAAAATAATTGTCTAAGGAAAGGAAAACTTATATGGCAAACAGACAGAGAAACCTCGGGATCAACATCAGAGTGACCCCGGAAGAAAAGAAAAAGATAGAGCGTAATGCAAGAAAAAGCCGCCTGAGTGTCTCAGAATACCTCAGGCAGATCGCTATGAAAGTCGAGCCAAAGGAGCTGCCGGCGAAAGAAATCGAAGAAAGTTTTCTCAGGATCAACGAAGTAATCGGAGCCGTAAGCGACATGAAAAGACAATCTTCTGATCCAGTAACGCAGAATTTCTGTGATGATATCTATGCAGCTCTGCTCAGAATAATGGTCGAAACTTTGCAGCTTATGAGGCATATTTATCCGAAGCCGGAGGTGAAAGCAGATGGCAACGACTAAGATATGGCCTGTCAGAGACAGCCTTAAACGTGTCATTGATTATGCATCCAATCCTGAAAAAACATCTGAAGCTGACCTTGCTTCTGTCATCAGGTACGCAATGAATGGAGACAAAACTTCCGCAGATAATGCAGGAGAAACTGAAAAGGCATGTTATGTCACAGGTGTGAATTGCTTTGCTGATACAGCGCTTGACGAGATGATCAATACTCAGAAGCTCTTCGGGAAGACCGGTGGCAATGTCGCCTATCACTGTTATCAGTCATTCAAGCCGGGCGAAGTAACAGCTGAGCAATGTCATCAGCTTGGAGTAGAACTTGCACACAGGATGTGGGGAGACAGATATCAGGTGCTGGTCGCTACCCATCTGGATCGTGATCACCTGCACAACCACCTGGTATGTTGTTCTGTTTCATTCATTAACGGAAAGAAATTCAATGATAATAAAACTGCATACAGCAGGCTCCGCAGATTATCTGATGAGATATGCCACGAGAATGGGCTTTCTGTTATAGAGAAGCCTCGTGGGAAAACTCCGAGGCAGATCTACTTTGCCGAGAAGAGCGGCGAGCCTACCAGATACAATCTGATGCGTGAAGCCATAGATAATGCTGTCTCACTCAGTACCAACTTCCCAACGTTCATAAGCCTGATGAAGCAGCAGGGATATATCATCAACTACAGCTATTCAAGGAAGTACCCAACTATCAGGTCTGTAAACTCTCAGAAAGCTGTAAGACTATACAGGCTTGGCGAGGATTATGAACTCGACAGGATCGCTCAAAGGGTCAATGCAAATGATTACGGAATCGTAATGGTCAATCGCGAAAAGCATCTCATGACCCTGAAGCCTCCGAAGCATACACGCATCCATGTCAACGGCACGAAGAAGACAGCGCGAAAGATCGGAGGACTCTACGGTCTTTATCTTCACTATCTGTATCTGCTCGGATACCGCCCTAAGAAAAAGCACCGGCCGTTGTCACCTGAGATGAGAGAGGCGGGTCGGGTATGCGATAAGTACTCTGCCTGCGCGAGGCTTATGGCACGGGAACATCTCAGAACGCATGAAGATCTAAACGCTTTCATATTTGGTTCCGAGCAGAAAATGGCGGAGCTTTCCGAAGCCAGAGACAGGGTAAGAAATAAACTGAGGAGGGCTTCAGATCCTGATCAGAAAGAACAATTGAAGGCTGAAAGAGACAGGCTTACTGCAGAGATCGGTAAGCTGCGTAAGGATATCAAAACTGCTGAATTTACACTTGAGCGAAGTCAGCAGGTACAAAAGGACATAGAAATAGAACTCAATGCCTGCGGAATTATCCGCAGCAGAAATCACAGAGATCGAGACGGGAGGTGATAACTAAGTTCATCACTTTATTTTTTTGCTGTAATTATGAATACGACAGGAGGTGGTTAGATGACTGACAGCAAGAAAGAATTCCTGCTGAAGGCATCAGCACCTTCTGACGCTGAAGTACTGGAATTCATCACTAGTTGCCCGGACGAATGTTTACAATTCAGAAATGATGATGGTAGTATAAGTCTGGACGGCGTGAAAGAATATATGAGAAAAGCACGCAAGAACAAGATCCTTGACAATTACAGAGGACAGATAAAAAAGCTTAACGGCAAGGACCAGCGATACTATATCAAGTTAAAGGATAGCAGCCGCAGTGACGGCAGATATACCATCAAGGCACCTACCGAAGAAGAACTGCTTGAGAAAGTGTTTCTGTGGCATCTTGAGAACGTTGAAAAGATCAAAGAGCCTACACTTGCCAGCATTTTCCCCGAGTTTCTTGAGTACAAGAAGAAAACGACATGGAGCGAGTCCACTGCCAAAAGGAATCTGTCAGTATGGAAGAATCACTACAAAGATACTGATATCATCCATGTTCCCATCAGGAAGATAAGGCTTAAGCTTCTTCAGGAATGGGCTTATGGTCTGATTGAAAAGCATGACCTGACTCAAAAGGAATTCGGAAATGTCGCCACATGGATGAAGCAGATGTTTGAATATGCCGCCATGGAGGAGATCATTGACAGGAACCCTTACACGATGCTCAAGATAACCAACCGTAATGTATTCCGTCAGCCGGAGATCAAGTCGGATGAGAACAAAGTTCTCTCGCCTGATATGGAACTCGCGCTCTACAGGAAATGCTGGGAACACTTCGAAAACAAGTACTACCCTGTTCATCAGCTTCTGCCGCTTGGTATCATAATGCTCTTTCAGGCAGGTCTCAGGCCAAGCGAGCTCGTAACTCTGCGTTATTCCGACGTTGATGGTGACGAGATTATCATCAGAAGGTATTACTCAGACAAAGCAAATGAGATAAAGGAAAACCGTACCAAAGCAGGTCACGGCTTCAGGCGTATCATCC
>JBGUKU010000066.1:0-14601 GCA_045114615.1 Anaerovoracaceae bacterium | reverse complement strand
GATCGATGGAACCGGCATGTGCGGCGGCTGCAGACTGACACTGAACACAGAGGAAGGCCCTGTGATGAAGTTCGCATGCGTAGACGGACCTGACTTCAACGGATACGAGGTGGACTTCGACGAGGCGATCTCGAGAGGCCGCATGTATTTCGAGTATGAGAGACATGCACATGAAGCGACATGCAACCTGTTCAGGCAGGCAGAGAAGGCGTAGAGGAAAGGGGGAAAGAAAATGGCACTTGATCCTAAGAAACATGAAATGCCGTCACAGGACCCTCAGGTCCGCGCGCATAATTTCAGCGAGGTAGCCCTCGGATATACAGAAGAGATAGCGATCGCAGAGGCGCAGAGATGCCTCAACTGCAAGAACAAACCATGCGTGGAAGGCTGCCCGGTGAACGTAAACATCCCTGACTTCATCATGAAGGCGAAGGAAGGGGACTGGGAAGGCGCATATCAGATAATCAACGCGACATCGACACTTCCTGCAGTATGCGGAAGAGTATGTCCGCAGGAGACACAGTGTGAAGCTAAGTGCACTATGGGTATCAAGTTCGAGCCGGTAGGCATCGGACGTCTCGAGAGATTCGCAGCTGACTGGCACAATGCCAATGCAACGGAGAAGGCCGTTGCGCCTGAATCAAATGGTCATAAGGTGGCTATCGTAGGCTCGGGCCCTGCAGGACTGACCTGTGCAGGCGACCTGGCAAAGAAGGGCTACAAAGTAACAGTATTCGAGGCACTGCACACGGCAGGTGGAGTACTTGTATACGGAATCCCTGAGTTCAGGCTTCCAAAGGCGATCGTGGCAAGAGAAGTGGAAGGTCTCAAGGACCTCAACGTGGATATCGAGACCAACGTCATCATCGGTAAGACACTTACAGTAGACGAGCTCTTTGACGAGATGGGATTTGAAGCAGTGTTCATCGGCTCCGGCGCAGGACTTCCGATGTTCATGAATATACCTGGCGAGTCGCTGAAGGGGGTATTCTCGGCAAACGAATACCTTACAAGATCGAACCTCATGAAGGCATACCTGGACGATCCTAAGACGCCTATCATGAAGGGTGGCAAGGTAGCAGTAGTCGGAGGCGGAAACGTAGCGATGGACGCAGCACGTACAGCCCTGAGACTCGGAGCAGATCACGTATACATCGTATACAGAAGATCGATGGAAGAGCTTCCTGCAAGGAAAGAGGAAGTTGAGCACGCAATAGAGGAAGGCATCGATTTCAGACTGCTGAACAACCCTGTTGAGATCCTGGGATACAGCAACCCTGATGATCCGAGAGACCCGAAGAACGGATTCGTAAGAGGCATCAGATGCATAAAGATGGAGCTCGGAGAGCCTGACGCGAGCGGCAGAAGGAGGCCTATCCCTGTAGAGGGCAGCGAGTTCGAACTGGATGTTGATGCAGTCATCATGGCACTCGGCACAAGACCGAATCCTCTGATCAAGAACACGACCAAGGGACTCGAGGTCAACCGCAAGGGCGGCTTCGTAGTCGACGAGGACGGACTGACCAGCCGTGAGGCAGTATACGCAGGCGGCGACGCGGTCACAGGGGCAGCTACGGTTATAAGCGCGATGGGCGCCGGCAAACTCGCTGCAGCTTCCATAGACAAATACCTCTCTAATAAATAAAAGTACAGGTAGTACTAAAGGAGAAAACAGAGCTGTTGGTCATACAGCTCTGTTTTTCGTGTTGCTAAATTATAACAATTTACTGTTTGGATACACTTCTGGATACTCTGGAAGAGGGACATCGCTCCTTTCTTGAAATTTCAACGTTTCCAGACTTGCTGAAATCTTCAAATCCCTCTCTCTCCGCCATGTGAGCCTTGCTGACGCAAGGCTTTTTTGATGAGAGAGGGATTCTCACCCTACGGGTTTCCCTAAAAGGGACTAGGCACTGCGTGCCGTCGCAAATCCCTCTCTCTCCGCCATGCATGCCCTGCTAACGCAGGGCTTTTTTTTCTGCAGAATTGACTCTATATCGGTATACCGATATAATCATAGCAATAGAGAAGGAGAAAACTCAATGATCAACACTCTTTTGCATGACAACTCAATGACGAAATATCGCTTGTCTAAGCTAAGCGGAATTCCCTATACTACCATCAACGATATATGCAGCGGCAAAGCGGATATAAAAAAATGCAGTGTTGATAATGTGTATCGTATTGCCAAGGTTCTTGGTGTTACTGTGGAAGAACTGTTGGAACCGTACTATATTGACAGACCTGATTTTGAGCTGTTCAAAAGCAATACTTGCCATAGACTTAAAGAGATAGGCGACATAGATTTTGTTATTGATACACTTGAGAGCAGGATCATAATCAGTTACATGGACAGAAAGTGGTATCCGGAAGCAATGTATCTTCTGGCTATGCTTGACTATGTCAGTAGAGAGAATAACATTCCGCTGTGTGGTGAATATGATGATATGAGAAGAAAAAAGCTGGCTGCAATAGTGTATCCAAGATCAGTGCTGGCGTTATGCGCTGCATCAAAAGATGATTCGGCTAAGGAAAAAGCGATAAGGTCTTCAATTCCGGAGTTCCTGAGACACAACATTGTTGAAAGCGAGGTAAGGAATGTCATCTGATAATCGCATGGTCTTCACAAAAGATAACATAGACACTTAATCCAACACTCAGATTATTATAAGACGTTTTATGGAGTGCTCACAGTAAGGTCTGTGTCAGGAGAATACCTAATTGCTATGAAACTTCGTGCAGGAAGGCAGTATAAGAATGATCTGTCAGATATTCTGGGAATACTGGCGGCTCATGAACGGCTCAAAAGACCATTAACTTTGAACATGGTAGAAGATGCCGTTACAGATCTCTACGGATCATGGGAAGAAATACCGGACACTGCGCAGGAATTCATTAAAAATGCAATGAAGAATGGTGCTTATGACCGAATGCTTTCGGAGATTCGAGAATCTGAAAAGGAGACAAGAACGATCCTGCTTGATTTTGAAGATAGCTATCCGGGCAAGTCCAATACAGAGAATGTCAATGATATAATAAACATGCTCAAGAGAAAAAAGGATTCGGAAAGCCGGGAAAAATGACTGTTTTGGATACATTGGAAGAGGGATTCTCACCCTGCAGGTTTCCCAAATGGAATCAGGTAACAAAAAAGGTGTCCCTATGGGGCACCTTTTAAAAAATCAAAACATTTCAGAGAAGATCACTCAGTTTTTTTCCGTAGAAGAAATCACGTGTAAGCTGAAAATACTCTTCCCATATTGGAAGTGTATGGCAACCCGGAGCCAGAGGACACGCCTTCGCGTTTTCCTCAAGACAGGCTACAGGTGCAAAAGTTCCTTCCATGATTTCCAGTATCTCACCTACAGTATATTCTTCAGGCTTGCGGCAGAGGCTGTAACCGCCGCCTTTACCGCTTACTCCGGCAAGCAGTCCACCTTTGACCAGATCCTTGACAATGATTTCCAGATATTTTTTGGAGATCTGCTGCCTTTCGGCGATATCCTTGAGCGGGACATTACCGCTCTCGCCGTTCTGCGCAAGATCGATCATTATGCGCAGAGCGTACCGTCCCTTTGTTGAAATCAATTTTCTGTTCCTCCTGTAAGTAAAACTGCCATTTGTCTGATTTTACTACCGGAGTTAAATGTGTTCAAGTTTTGCATGCCAATCCTGATTATGTTCTGGCCTTAATGATAAGCCTGAATATGTATTTGTTCATGATCTCTACAACTATGAAACCAAGGGCGATCCCGAGACAGGTGACAACAAGGGTGACCGCTTCCGACACAGCCATTTCATGCTCTTCCATAACGATGCAGTACATCATGTAATACAGATTCGGCCCGGGAACCAGAGGGAAGACACATACGGTCTGGAATATGGTAGCCGGTGCTTTGTTTACACGTGCCATTACCTGGGCATATGCGGCCACAAATATTGAGCCTACAAGTGTTGCGAGAAAGTTGCTGTAACCGGCATTGTACAGCAGAGCATAAACAAGCCATGTGAAGAATGCACCTATACCGGCATACATGACCTGTATACCTTTGACATTAAACCAGTAAGCAAAACCTACGCAGGCTGCTGTACATGATATGAGCTGCACTGCGAGACTTGGAGAGAGCTCCATCATGTTACATCACCCCCTTCATGAGCAGAATAGGGAGTGCGATCCCTATTGCGATACCGGTAGCTCCAAGTACAGCCTTGGATATATTGATTATGCCTGACAGAGTGTCTCTATGCAGCAGGTCGCTGATGCCGTTAGTGAATCCGATCCCGGAGATCAGAAGCATCACGACACCGACTGTAATGTTGCCGGAGTGATGCCCGATTCCAAGATTCACTGACAAAAGAATGAGTATTTCAACTATGAATGAAATTATGGCGTTGAAAATAAGCGGATTGGTTTCGATCCTGCTTAATGCATCCCCGATCGCAACTATCACAAGAGACGCGATCACAGCGACGATGCTGTCTGCTATATCACAGTTGAAAAATACAGCAAATCCCGTACCTCCGAGAACACCCGCCAGATAGTGCATCCATTTTGGCTGAGCAGGCCTTGAGAGGACTTCGTCAAGCCTGCGCCTGAGTTCCGGTGCGTCGGGTGTTTCCCTGCATACTTTACGTGACAGGCTGTTGAGATAATCAAGCCTGTCGAAATTCATCTCTCCGCCCGGCACATGGCGTATCTGTGTAAAGATATCCCCATCCGGCGTCTCAACGGTCGCCTGTATGTTTGATGAAATGACCCAGCAGTTTACTCTGATGAATCCGTAACTGCGGCAAAGTCTGTACATGCTGTCCTCAACACGGCCGATTTCGGCCCCGCTGTTGATCATCTGTTCCCCTATATCCAGGATCACTTTTAGTATTTGTTTATAGTCCACAGATATCCCTCCCCAAAGCATGGATATGAACGGCTGATAGGCTATCACAAAGATTTCATGCTTTCAATATCTGATAAATATTAAACAGCTCCTTTTTATGTTATTATTAATCATCAAAGAAGGAACGGGGCACAGCTTGGCGATAACTATGAGAGGGAGGAAGATAAAAATGAAAGGTATCAACTCAGAAAAAAACCGCCTGCGTCATAAAGTGTTTACTGAAGTCGCAAGGTTTGCCTATGAAGGATGGGGACCGGAAGAGCTGGATGAGCTTCCGTACAAGATGGTCAATACGGAAGATGATCCGTACAGACCCTCAATGTTTCTCGAAAGAGCCATAATCGGAGAGAGAATAAGGGTCGCGATGGGAATGTCGATAAGGCCGGTCAACGAACACACACCGACATCGAAGGGCGTTGATGAGAGCATGATAGAGGAGAAGTACTATGAACCTCCACTGATAGACATCATCCGGTTCGCATGCCACTGCTGTCCTGATAAAAGGGTCTACATTACCGATGGATGTCAGAACTGCCTTGAACATCCATGTAAGGAAGTCTGCCCTAAAAAGTGCATATCATATGACAGGGACCTGCGCCGAAACGTTATTGATACTGAAAAATGCATTAAATGCGGAATGTGCATGAAGGCCTGCCAGTACAATGCAATAATCAAGCAGGAGAGACCATGCGTAGCTGCCTGCGGCCTTGGAGCGATCGGTGAGGATGAATACGGCCATGCGGTGATAGATCAGGATAAGTGCGTTTCCTGCGGAATGTGCCTTAACAGCTGCCCGTTTGCTGCCATCGTAGATAAAGGCCAGATTTATCAGACGATAAGCGCGATCCAGTCAGATACCCCAGTTTACGCTATCGTGGCTCCGGCAATAGCCGGACAGTTCGGCAAAGGGCTTACAGATAAGAAAATGAGATCTGCTTTCGGTATGCTTGGGTTCAAGGATGTGTTTGAAGTAGCAATCGGCGCTGATCTGTGTACGATCGAGGAGGCGGAACATTTCCTCAGGGAAGTCCCGGAGGAGCTCCCGTTCATGTGCACAAGCTGCTGCCCTGCATGGTCTATAATGGCAAAAAAAGAATTTCCGGAGTATGCAGACACTATATCCATGGCGATGACTCCTATGGTTCTTACTGCGAGGCTGGTAAAGAAAATGCATCCTGACTGCAAGATCGCCTTCATAGGACCATGCCTTTCCAAGAAAAATGAGGCGAGCAGGCGTACTGTCAAAAGCTATGTTGACTTTGTTCTGACTTTCGAAGAGCTTGCGGGAATGTTTGACGCAAAAGGAGTTGTCTTTGAAGATATTGAGGAAGGAGACACTCTGAGAAGAGCCAGCAGCGACGGATTCGGATTCGCGATAAGCGGAGGTGTTGCACAGGCTGTAGTCAATCATATAAAGCGAGTCGATCCTGAGCGTGAAATAAAAATAGTTAAAGCCGAGGGCCTTGATGAATGCAAGAAAATGATGAAGAAGGCTGCTGCAGGTGAATACAACGGATATTTGCTTGAAGGAATGGCATGCCCGGGCGGATGCATAGCCGGCGCAGGAACACTTCAGCCGATCAACAAGGCGACTTATTCTGTAGGAGTTGCGATGAAGGAAGCTCCTGTAGAAAATGCTATTGACAGCCAGTATGCTGATCTTCTCCCTCATCTTGAACGCATACAAGAGGAACTCAGCGAGGCCCAGGCAGAAGATTACGAGCCGGTCAACAGAGCAAAAATAAGCCTGCTTACTTATAAATAATATGAAGTTTACAATAAAGCCCCTGATCGTTCACCGATCAGGGGCTTTTCAAAAAACTCCATAATGAAAAAAATATAGCTATTTTCATGTAACGATGCAATTGTTAGAATATAAATTAGCGATTAGGCAATGGTGCATGCATGCCGGTTTGTCTGCACTTCAGAGGCCAAAAGTATAAATCTATGATAAGGATATGATAAGGAGATTTGATAACCGGATAAGGAGGCGCTATGACAGACTCAAAAAGAAAGGAATTGATGAAGATTGCCTGCAAGGTGAGGATGGGCATAATCGAGGGAACCCATTCCGCCAAATCAGGCCATCCGGGCGGAAGTCTTTCCGCAGCAGATATGTATACATATCTGTATTTTAAAGAAATGAATGTAGATCCGGAAAAACCTCGTGATCCGGACAGAGACAGATTCGTTCTGTCAAAGGGACATACTGCACCGGGGCTCTATTCAGTACTGGCTCAGAGAGGCTTCTTCCCGGTAGAAGAATTAAAGACATTAAGGAAAATAGGAAGCCGTCTGCAGGGACATCCTAACATGAATGAGACTCCTGGAGTTGACATGTCTACAGGATCACTTGGTCAGGGTGTATCTGCAGCAGCAGGTATGGCTCTGGCAGCAAAGAAGCAGGGCAAAGATCTCAGAGTATATACACTGCTCGGAGACGGCGAAATTGAAGAAGGTCAGGTCTGGGAAGCTATGATGTTTGCGCATCACTATGGACTTGACAATCTCTGTGTTATTGTTGATAACAATGATCTTCAGATCGACGGAAGGATCGCAGATGTTATCGATCCGTATCCTATTCCTGACAAATTCAAGGCATTCGGGCTCCATGTCGAGGAGATAGATGGTCATGATTTTGACCAGATCGAAGCTGCGTTGAATGCTGCTAAGCAGACAAAAGATGTGCCTACCGCAATAATAATGAAAACTCTGAAGGGCAAGGGTGTCAGCTTCATGGAAGACCAGGCAGGATGGCATGGCAAGGCGCCTAACGATGAGCAATATGAACATGCGATGGCAGAGCTCGGAAAGCAGCTCGAAGAAGTGGAGGCGAAGTAAAATGGCAGATATCAAGAAGATCGCAACAAGAGAAAGTTACGGCAATGCCCTTGCAGAACTTGGGCGTGAGCATTCAGACGTGGTCGTTCTTGACGCTGACCTTGCAGGAGCTACCAAGACGAGCACATTCAAAAAGGAATTCCCTGACAGACACTTTGACTGCGGTATCGCAGAAGGAAACATGATGGCTGTTGCTGCCGGGATAGCATCAATGGGAATGGTGCCTTTCGCATCAACATTTGCTATGTTTGCTGCAGGAAGAGCATTTGAACAGGTCCGCAACTCAATAGGATACCCGCATCTGAACGTAAAGATCGGTGCTACACACGGAGGTATTTCAGTAGGCGAAGACGGAGCATCCCACCAGTGCTGCGAAGACTTTGCTCTTATGAGGAGCATTCCGGGCATGACGATTATCTGTCCGGCAGATGATGTTGAAGCACGCGCGGCAGTAAAGGCTGCATATGAGTTCGAAGGCCCGGTTTATCTGAGATTCGGACGTTCGGGAGTCCCTGTTTTCCATGATGAAAATTTTAAATTCGAGATAGGCAAGGGTGAGGTCCTTCAGGATGGAAACGATATAGCTATCATTGCTACCGGAATCATGGTAGGTGAAGCCGTCAAGGCAGGAGAAGAACTGCGCAGTCAGGGCATCATTGCCAGAGTTATCAACCTGAGCACCATAAAGCCGCTGGACGAGGAGCTGATCCTCAAGGCAGCTGAAGAGTGCGGCAGAATCGTCACCTGTGAAGAGCACTCGATCATCGGAGGCCTTGGCGAGGCAGTCAGCTCACTGCTCAGCGAGAAGCTGCCGACTCCGGTACGCCGCATCGGTGTAAATGATGAGTTCGGTCACTCCGGACCGGCAGCAGAGCTGCTTAAAGATTTCGGATTATCCGCGGAAAACATTGTTGAAACAGTAAAAGCATGGCTGTAAATACAATTGAATAGATAAGGAGGAGTTGCAATGAGATTTTTCATTGATACAGCGAAGGTTGAGGATATCAGAAAAGCCAACGATATGGGTATTATCTGCGGTGTAACTACTAATCCGTCGCTGATCGCTAAAGAGGGAAGGGACTTTAAGGAAGTTATAAAGGAGATAACTGAAATAGTTGATGGACCGATAAGCGGAGAAGTCAAGGCAACAACTACAGATGCTGAAGGAATGATTGCGGAAGGACGCGAGATCGCAGCTATACACCCTAACATGGTAGTCAAGATCCCTATGACAGCAGAGGGGCTGAAGGCAGTCAAAGTGCTGTCTGCAGAAGGTATCAAGACCAATGTTACTCTGATATTCACGGCTAATCAGGCACTTCTTGCAGCAAGAGCCGGTGCAGCATATGTATCGCCTTTCCTCGGAAGACTTGATGATATCTCAGTCAGAGGCGTTGATCTGATAAGAGAGATTGCGGATATTTTCGCTGTTGCAGGTATTGAAACACAGATCATCTGTGCCAGTGTAAGAAATCCTATACACGTTACTGACTGCGCTCTTGCCGGAGGAGACATCGCAACAGTGCCATACGGAGTGCTGGAAAAGATGATCAATCATCCGCTGACAGATATCGGAATAAAAAAATTCCAGGCTGATTACAAAGCTGTATTCGGTGAATAAAAAACAACAGGGGAAAGTGAACTGACCCCCAAAGCGCCTTTCTAAAGGCGCTTTTGTTATTTCTACTAATACTCGGTTTTTTTAGTGAAAGTATGTATAATTACATGGGACAGAGCAGAAAAAGAAAAAATCTTAAGGAGATTTTTGAATGAGATACAGGATAAACAAAACAAATTATTGTGATTTCGATGTCTTTGAAGACAATAAGCTGGCTCCGAGGAGCTATTTTATCCCATATCCGGACCGTGAGTCCGCTGACAAAGTATCCGGAAAAGAGAAGAGATATAAGTCTCCAAAGGTTATTTGCCTTAACGGTGACTGGGATTTCAAGTTTTTTCCTAATCCTTCGCAGCTTCCGGATCTGCTGGATACTGACACAATAAAATTCGATAAAATCGATGTGCCTTCGTGCTGGCAGTTCCGTGGCTACGACAGGCCGTTCTATGTAAATCTCAGATATCAGTTCCCGTACGATCCGCCGAAGATCCCTGAACTCGATAAAGCCGGCAAGGTGTTCAGCCTTCAGGGCTCAGATTATGGTCTCGGTCCGAGATGGAAGGATCCGGGGGAAGAGTATAACTTCGTAGGAGTCTACCGCACCTTTTTCAATACCGACGGACCTGATGCTCCGGAAAGGCGTTACGTACTGTCGTTCCTCGGAATAGCAAGCTGTGCAGACATCTATATGAATGATCACTATGTCGGATATACTGAAGGTTCGCACAACACAGCAGAATTTGATGTGACTCCATACCTGCATGACTGGATCAACGAGGTCGTGGTAGTGGTGCACAGATGGTGCAATGGTACATATCTGGAAGATCAGGATATGTTCCGCAATAACGGCATTTTCAGGGATGTGCTGCTTCGTATTTCAGAGGGCAATGATTTTGCGGATGTAGATATAATTACCAGAAAGGTCAGCGGATCGTGGTTTGCTGCTGCCAGGGCAGATCTTTACGAAGACGCTGAGGTGACATTTACGCTTGAAGGCCGCGGGATCCGAGAGAAGAAAACCGTAATGTCCAAGGGCAAAAGAGCAGAGTTTACTTTCAGAAATCTCTCGCCGGTAGAGTGGAGTGATGAGACTCCGGAGCTTTACAACCTGTATTACGAGATCGAAGGAAGCTGTGTTAAGCAGCGCATAGGATTCAGGACTGTAGAGATCAGGGGCGACAAGTTACTGGTGAACGGCCAGCTTATCAAATTCCACGGTGTGAACCATCACGACACTTCGGCGGAGAACGGCTATACCCTGACTCCTGACGAGATAGAGCGGGATATGAGGCTCTGTAAGGAATATAACATAGACACGGTCAGGACTTCGCATTATCCGCCGGATCCTTATCTGCTGGAAGTATGCGATGAGCTTGGTATCTATGTGGTGGATGAAGTCGACCTGGAGACACATGGTACCTATGTGCATAAGCTCCCGCCAAGTTACAACCGCATAAGCGACGACCCGAAGTGGGAAGCGCACTACGTAGACCGCGTGGCAAGGATGTACCAGAGAGACAAGATGCATCCGTCGATCGTTATGTGGAGTCTTGGCAATGAGGCGGGCGGTACGCACAACACGGACAAGGAATACGAGTATCTGAAACAGTATTCGACTCTTCCGGTGCACTACGAAAGCGCGGTACACACAAAAAAGAAGGCATATGATGTGGCAAGTGAGATGTATCCGCCTTCGGAGCGTGTGCACGAGATAGGCGAAAAGAAATACAAAATCAAACAGTTCTGCGACAGGCCTTACTTCCTGTGTGAATACGCTCATGCCATGGGCGTTGGCCCGGGAGGCATGGAAGACTACTGGAAAGAAATCTATTCTTATGACAGCCTTACCGGAGGATGCGTCTGGGAGATGGTCGATCATGCAGTGCTTCACGAAGATGGCAGCTACACTTACGGCGGAGATCATGGCGAGTGGGAGCATGATAAAAACTTCTGCGTTGACGGAATGTTCTATCCTGACAGAAGCCCGTCGACCGGTGCAAAGATAACCAGATTCATTTACCGTCCGATCCGCGTCAGCTGGCTGGGAGGAGATGATTTTGAGCTTTTCAACACAAAGGCTTTCACACCGGGATTCAGGTATGAACTCAGATGCATCTGGAGCGATGGAAGTGAGTTCAAAATGATCCCTGAATGCGGACCACTTGAGAAGGTGAGGGTAAGGATCGATACGGCAGAGCATATCAGAGTCGCCAAAGAAGCGGGGACAGACTGCATGCTGACGGTCACAGCCTTTGACAGAAAAACAAAGACTGAGGTATCACGTGAACAGCTCATACTTATGGAGTATATACCGGGTACACCTGAAGGAGCCGGAAAGTACAGGATAGGAGATATTAGTGATGATGATTCCGATGAGGTCTCGCTCGTTATAGGCGGCAAAGTGATCACTCCGGCGGATCCCGCCACAATACTCTTCCGTGCACCGACAGATAATGATTTCATATTCTTCGGTGTAGGCGACGCCATGAAGGACTTCACCGGGCAAAGGACAGATGTGGTGCTGATCGAAAAGACAGAGAATAAGCTGACAGTCGTGTCCAGGATCGTCTGCAAAAAGAATGAGTTTGAGTGTGTTGATACGTACGAGAGAATAGATGATGCCGGATCCGTACTTGTTACCAGCAGACTGCACTGTACAAAGGGGAAAGGCACCGTGCCGAGATTCGGCAAAGCATTCAGGTTTGACTCCTCGTTCGATGATGTACAATACTATGGCAGAAGCGGAGAGTCATACGCGGATATGAAGGACCAGTTCCCGATCGGGCATGTAAGCTGCAAGGTGTCTGATATGACCGAACCTAATATAAAGCCGCAGGAGAGCGGAAGCCGTTTTGATACCAGATGGGCCAGTGTGAGCGACGGCAGCACGACAGTTAAGTTCAGCGCCGTTGATAAAGCATTTGAGCTTGGCATCAAGCCTTACAGCGACACAGAACTCCTCGGCATGAAGCACCGCGAAGATGAGAAGCGTACAGGTACCTATGTTACAATTTCAGCTTTCCAGCAGGGCATTGGAACCGGCATTTGCGGACCTCAGACAAAAGATGAGTTCAGGTATCCTGTAAAAAACGATTATGAATTGAGATTCATTATTTCATGCAGTGAAGTAAGCGGAAACTAAAGAAGAAAGTCATCGGCAAATCGATTATCCTACAGTTTAAGCAAAAAAAACAGCTGCTCATGAAGAGCAGCTGTTTTTAACTATCAGTTGTTTAGAGTCCGCATTTTGCGACATATGTCACATCTGCAGGCAGACCGAGATCGCGGTCTGTAACAGGCTCAAAGCTCCATCTTGGAGCAGTCGGCCTGATGGCCCACATGACGGCATAAAAGTTGAACATTACGATACCGTAGTTAAGCGACTTGTCCGCTTCAGATGTCATGTCGTCAGGCAGACCGACAAGAGATATCTGATCGTTATCTACAATGATCCTGTAAGGCTGCAGATTCTGGAACGACTGCGCGTGAGCGATGGCTCTGAGTCCGTCCTCGAGATCGCTGTACCACAGATCAGTATCTATATCCTGACCGAATTTGAAGCCGTCAGTCATCTCATCAAGAGACTTTTTAGGGGCCTTCTTTTCATCATTATCAGGATCCCTGTATCCGAATGCGACTACGCAGGCAACAGCTTTGTCTGTATCTTCACCGAGAGCTTTTTTAGCCTCGTCAGCATCGTTGATCGTCTGCCAGCATGCAGCAAGTCCGAGCTCAGTCATTTTGAGTGTGAGACCCTGAGCAATATAACCGGCATTTTCCAGATAATGCTCTGCAACGTCAGAATAGATAACCATGTATGCAGGAGCCTTTATGCAGAAACCATTGTATCCGACACTCTTCTTGAGCTCGTCCCAGACTGTTCCGATATAGAACTTAAGCTCAGTTTCGATCTCATCAACGAGATCACTCTCATCATCTTCATAATATGTCAAAAGTTCGTTAAGAACGCTGTCTTCTACTTTTCTGGATGAGAAACCTCTGCAGGAGTTTCTCTTTTTTACTATAGTCTCATAATATTCCATTCTTCCACCTCATCCGCAATTCCTGAATGACCTGTCAAAAATTATCCAAACAGAATTGTATCATTCGTGTTGATGTTTTTCAATCCATACCATATTTATGTATTGTGGCAATTATGCTACAATATATATTGATAATTATCGGATGCGGCGGTATTCGAAACAAATAAAACGGGAGGAATAATATGCTTAAAAACTTCAAGGAAATGGCTGAACTGGTAAAGGCAAACCCGGTAAAGAAGAGAATCGTTCTCTGCTGCGCTCATGACGAGCACTCGCTCGATGCTGTATATGAAGCGTTCAAAGAGGGTATCGTTGAGCCTGTATTTGTAGGTAAGGAAGAAGAAATCAAAGCAATCTGCGCTGAGCACGGATTTGATTTCGGTGATGTAGTGATTTACAACGAAGACGACGATGTTGAGGCTGCAAAAAAGGCAGTAGCACTCATCCGTGAGGGAAAGGGTGACTTCCTGATGAAGGGACGCATGCAGACTGCTGACCTCCTCAGGCAGGTAGTAAACAAGGAAACCGGTCTCCAGGTGGGAAAGATCATGTCTCACGTAGGACTCTTCCAGGTACCTAATTATCATAAAGTAGTAGTACTTACAGACGGCGGAATGCTGCTTCAGCCGGATCTCGAGCAGAAGGTAAAAATCATCAACAACGCTGTTGAAGTGCTTCACGCCCTCGGTTATGAAGATCCTAAGGTTGGCGTTATGTGCGGAGCCGAGGTTCTCAACAAGAAGGCACAGGAGTCAGTTGACGCTGCAGCACTCAAGGAGATGAATCAGAACGGCGAAATCACCGGCTGCACAGTAGAGGGACCTATATCTTATGATATAGCTCTCAGCAAGGAAATCGCAGAGTTCAAGAAGTTCGACAGCCCTGTTGCAGGTGAAGTCGATGCAATGATCATGCCTTCAATGGCAGCAGGAAACATGGTAGGTAAGGCATGGACTGTCAGCAGCAATGGTATGATGGCCGGCATCATCGTTGGTGCAAAGGCTCCTATCGTTCTCACATCAAGAGGTTCGAGTGCTGAAGAAAAGTTCTACTCGATCGTACTTGCAGCGGCAGCTTCCGTTTAAAAAACGTAAAGAAGACTTTACGTAAAAAGCAATTAACGTAAAGAATACTTTACATCATCTGTGCAAATAACGTAAAGATAACTTTACATAGGGTGTTGATATGATGACTAATTGGAAAG
>JBGUKU010000065.1:0-107647 GCA_045114615.1 Anaerovoracaceae bacterium | reverse complement strand
CGTCTGCAATGAACTCCCGCAGGAGATCTGTATATATGCTTTTTTCGGCAAAAGAACTAAAATCCAGCAGTGTAAGAAATAGTATATTCATTGATCCGCTTTTACTTATCTTTTCCGATTATAAATACATAATTTGTAGTCGCCGTTCCACCAATGTTAAGCATCATGCCATTGTTCACGTTTTCCACCTGATAGCTACCAGCCTTTCCGGCGACCTGCTTATAAATATCAAGAAACATCCTCACTCCTGATCCGCCCACCGGATGTCCGCACCCGATGAGTCCTCCGCTCGGATTGACCGGCTTTTTGCCATCAAAGGCAATCAGTCCGCTTTCCACTGCTTCGTACTCCTTACCGGGTTCTGTCAACCCGAAAGCTGAAAGTGCTGCATACTCCGAAGAAGTAAAGCAGTCGTGAGTCTCAAATACATCAATATCGTCAACAGTAAGTCCGCTGCGTCTGTACGCATCTTCACAAGCCTTACGTGTCCACGGGAGGAGGTATTCAGAGTCCTCGTTATCCCGCATTTTTTTGTCAAACATCATTGGTGCGGTTCTGTGCCCATAACCTTTTATGGAAGGCTTTCCTGAATACCCATGTTTTTTGCAGTAATCCTCTGATGCAAGTACAACAACAGCGGCACCGTCTGTGATCTGTGAACAATCTGATACAGACAAAAGGCCTCCTACATTAGGATTGGTTTCAGTACCACGGTCTTTTGCCTGGTCCAGACTCATGAACCACTTTCTGGTCTGAGCCAGAGGATTGCGCTTGGCATTGGAATAATTGATTATCGCAATTTTTGCCAGAGCGTCCAGATATCTCTGCTTATCCAGATCATATTTTTTAACGGTCTCATCTGCTAACTTGCCAAAAAGTTTCGGGAACGGAAGTGTTATGCCTTTACTTTCCTTTTCATAGTATGCCGCCCTTCCGAGGAAGTCGCCCCCGGTGGTTGCGTCAACGGTCTTCATAAGCTCCCATCCGACCACTATTGCAATATCATAGTCCCCATTCTGTATTTTGGTCTGTGCTGCGTCCAATGCAACAGAGCCCGATGCGCAGGCTGCCTCATAGCGGGCGGAAGGGACTCCGTAAAACGCCGGGTTCACTTCGGTAAGTAATGCCCCCAGATGACCCTGCTCAACGTACTTTTCTGCAATAAAATTACCGACAAAGCACGCTACCTGATTTTCCATGTTCAGTTTAGCAATATCATCGTAAGAAATACCGGCATCATTAAGACCATCCTCAAGCACCTCCTTCAGAAGTGCTATCATGTTTTTCCCTTCTTTTCTCCAGTTGCGCTCGAAGTCTGTCTGCGCACCACCGAGAATATATACTTTTTTCATCAGTGCTGCCTCCCGGTCTTAAAATAACTCCTGTAATCATATTTCGAATGCCTGACCTCTGAAAGCAGTCCTTCCAGATCGATCTGCTGATCTAAAGCCGGCAGCTTATCTCTTATAAGTTCTTCGATGTCCGCTGCAAGTGATAAAGCATCGATCATCGCAAGAGGAGGGCACCAGTTAAAGCCTGTCGCCATAACATCATCAGCGGACTCGATACTGTCTCCAACCTCTTTAGCTGCAAAGAGTGAGTAAACTATATACTTCACAAGAAAGTCCTTGCATATCTCCGCCTCTTGAGAATGATTGTTTACAAGTATCCTGAACGCGTCCTGATAATCTCCTTCTGCGATCCTTCTCTTCATCTTGTCTGCAAATGGAAATGCATACGGGATCACATCCCTGTATGTGCCGCTCTTGATATCAAATACAGTCATCCTCCTGAGCCCGTTATCATATTTTACGAGGTGATATAAGCCGCTCCCTCTCTTTCGTCCCAGTTTACCTTCCCTTATCAGATCCTCTGTAAACTTCGGCAGAGCGAATGTCTCATGTGCATAGTCATCAGTGTTATTGTAAAGATTGTCTACTATCGCTTTATGCACATCAAGGCCAACAAAATCAGATGTTGTCAGCGGAGCCATGGTTCTGCCGGTAAACGGACCAAGAATTGCATCTATATAGTCAATGCCTCCATTATCCTGATATCTTTCGGCATACTGCATGGCTTCATTGATAAACTGGAATCCTATTCTGTTGCCGAGAAAAGCAGGTGAATCCTTGACCTCTACTACAGTCCTGATCAAGACATCGCTCAAGTAGTCTTTCAGTTCGACCGCCATTACAGGATCCGAATACTTAGTCTGAATAAATTCGCAAAGCAGCATGTTATATGGTGGATTGAACATGTGAACTCCAAAGAAATTGCTTCTGCTCTCCTCAGGATAGCATTCCGCCAGGTTTGTAATGGACAGACCTGATGTTCCTGTGCATGAAACAGCATGTTTCTGCAAAGAACCCGCTACCCTTTTTGCAATCTCTGCTTTTACTGCGAATTCTTCTGCTGCACTTTCAAACACTAAATCTGATTGTGAAATACATTCCTCAAGCATAGTGAAATCTGCAGGTATCAATTTTTTTGAAATGCTGTCTGCCCTTACGGATTTAACTATTCTCGGAATAGTCTTCTTTACTTTTTCGATGTCACGGCCAACACAGAACACTTTTGCATTTCCAAACGATGCAAATATTCCTGCGACATTGGCTCCCATGGTACCTGTAGCACCTATAACTGTAACAGTCCTGATATCCATTAATTACTCCTTATTTATTCATGGAATTTAATTGGCTTTGCAGGGCTTCCAACAGCAGTGCAATTATCAGGGATGTCCTTCACTACTACCGCTCCTGCACCTACTATTGTGTATTTTCCAATCTTTTTCCCCTGAATGATCTGCATTCCGGTTCCAAGCTCGCTGCATGTTCCGACCTCAGTTATACCCGAAACATTAACACTTGGATATAAAGTTACAAAATCATCCAGTACCGCATCATGCCCGACTGTACAGTCGAGATTAATGATCACATGCGATCCAATCTTTATATTTACAGTAAGAATTGTATGGGCGCATATTATACATCCCTCCCCAATGCTTACTAAATCCGATTTTTCTACAGACGGATCTATGACAGTGGCAAATTTTATTCCCGGATTGTTTTTACTTATTCTGTTTATTATCGATTCCCTTGTTTTCGATGCTCCTATAGCACAAACAAAAAATGCGTCAAGGTGTTCTCCGATACAATCCGTAGTTCCCAGAACCGTATATCCATTTATTACTTCCCCGGTAAGGCTTTTATTGTCATCAATAAAACCGAGAAGATCCCATTCCTGTCTGTTTTTGTTGATTCTCTCAACCAGCCAGGCGACCTCTCTTCCGAAGCCGCTTGCTCCAATTATTATCAGCTTTTTCATGCTGCTCCTCTTATTTCAGAAAAACTCTTCCATGGTGGCTGAAGAGTCTGAACTGATTCCTTCTCTCTTAAGCACAATTTTTATTGTGTCAAGTATGATCTTACAATCCCCTTTGAAAGTAACTTTTTCTGTATACTTCACATCCCAATCGAATCGGTCAGCCCAGCTTACAGCATTACGGCCGTGAACCTGAGCCAGTCCCGTCAGCCCCGGTCTTACTTCATGACGTCTCTTATGGTACTCGCTATAACGCGGCAGATATCTGACTAAAAGAGGCCTTGGGCCTACTATGGCCATGTCACCCTTAATGATATTGAACAGTTCCGGCAGCTCGTCGAGCGATGTCGATCTCAGGAACTTCCCGAATTTCGTCAGTCTGACCTCATCAGGCAGCAGTTCTCCATCTGCATCTCTTTCATCTGTCATGCTCCGGAATTTGTAAAGCTTGAATATTTTTTCATCCTTTCCGGGTCTTTCCTGAGTAAAGATGACGGGTGTGCCAAGATTCTTTTTGACGGCAATTGCAGTCACTCCCAGAACCGGAGACAGCACAGCCAGGGCTCCTGTTGCAATGATGCAATCAAGAGGCCTTTTTATGAATTTTTCATACGGTCCGTAAGCTTTATGATCCATTATTCAAAACACTTCCTTATGATTTCAATAATCGCATCCTGCTGATCCGCTGTCATCTTGTTGTCGCTAGGCAGGCATAATCCTCTGCTGAAAATGTCTGCACCTACATCAATCATGCCGGTCTCTTTGATGTATGCATTACTTCTGGCCCTTCCGTTTCCGTTAGCAGTAATAAAAGGGTTCATCCTGTAAATCGGCTGCATATGCATAGGTTTCCAAATAGGTCTTCCTTCAGCATTTAATAATGATATTGCTTCAAGGATTTCCGTTGGGCAGCTCTTTCCCTGTTCTGGCACATACAGTGCGTCCTTCTCTCCTCTGACCTGCGCACACATTGCTTCGTCATCTATTATCATGCATGAGAGCCAGAAGTTTGGTTCTGAATTGTCCGCATCATACGGATTCATGCTTACCGGCAGGCCTTTAAGGCCTTCTTTATATCTCTCATAAATTGCCTTTTTCTGTTCGATATGCTCTTCAAGATACGGATACTGTCCCCTGACAACGCCCGCAATCACATTGCTCATGCGATAGTTAAAACCCAGTTCCTCATGCTGGTACCATGCAGCATCCTCTCTGCTCTGAGTACTCCACTTGCGTACTTTGTTTGCATCGTCCTTGCTGTCCGTAAGGAACATTCCGCCGGATGACCCTGTGATGATCTTGTTTCCATTAAACGAAATTGCATTGAAATCTCCGAATCCGCCGGTCTGCCTACCCTTATATGACGCGCCAAGAGATTCTGCTGCATCTTCAACGATCAGCGCACCATGTTTATCGCAAATCTTTCTGATTTCATCTATCTTGCCCGGCGTGCCGTAAAGATGAGCGACTACAACGAGCTTTACGTCAGGATACATCTCGAACGCCTTTTCCAGGGCTGCAGGATCCATGTTCCATGTGTCGTATTCCGTATCAATGAAAACCAGCTCTCCGCCCTCATAGGCCACAGGGTTTACTGTTGCATCAAATGTCATGTCAGAGCAGAACGCTTTATGTCCTTCAAGGGCTCCATGACCCGCTGCAGGCTGTCCATAAAGCTGCTCGCCTGCAAGTTTGATTGCAAGATGGAGAGCCGCTGTACCTGAAGAAAGCGCAACTGAATATGCGCAGCCTATCTTTGCGCATGTCAGGCGCTCGACTTCGTTAATATTGACTCCAACAGTCGACATCCAGTTTGTCTCATATGCTTCCTGCATATACTTGAGTTCATCACCATGCATGGTTGGTGACGCGAGCCATATTTTGCTTTCAAATGGTTTGTATGAATTGCTTTTGTTAAACATCTTGTTCCCTTTTCCCTATAAATGCTTTGGTTGATATGTTGGGCAGATAGCTTTTATATCTTTGCGGATATCTGCCTTGTTTTCTTCGGCTTTATCAATGATGCTGTCGAGGTCAGCGAGGAATTTCTTCTCTTCTATTTCTATAGGCTTGCCGATATGTATTTTCTTATTATCAGTCTCCTGCAGACCCTCTTCATCCATGAGGAGTTCTTCGTATAGTTTCTCTCCCGGTCTGAGTCCGACCACTTCTATCTTGATATCTCTTTCCGGCTCATAACCTTTCATTTTTATGAGCGCGCACGCAAGGTCATAGATCTTGACCGGCTCGCCCATATCGAGAACGAATATTTCGCCGCCTTTAGCCATTAGCCCTGCTGTCAGCACGAGTGACACTGCTTCAGGTATGGTCATAAAGAATCTTGTTATTTCTCTATGCGTGAGCGTCACCGGTCCGCCGGCCTCTATTTGCTTCAGGAACAGCGGTATTACGGAGCCGTTAGACCCAAGTACATTACCAAATCTGACAGCCACGAATTCCGTTTCTGATCTATTGTTATATGTCTGGATGATCATCTCGCAGATGCGCTTGGTAGCACCCATGACATTAGTCGGGCGTACTGCCTTATCTGTGGATATCATCACAAATCTCTTTACGCCGTATTTGTCTGCAAGCTTGCACAGGTTGAGCGTGCCCAGACAGTTGTTCTTAATAGCTTCGTTTGGTGAAGTCTCCATCAGCGGCACATGCTTATGTGCAGCTGCATGGTAAATGATGTCAGGTTTATATTCGCTGAATATTTTTTCAAGTCTGTCATAATCTCTGACAGATGCAATAAGAACCTCAATGTTGCCCTTCGGATAGTAACGCCTGAGTTCCATCTCAAGCTCATAAGTGGAATTTTCATAAATATCTACTATTATGAGTCTGCCCGGATCATTGGCAACGATCTGTCTGCAAAGTTCAGATCCTATTGAGCCTCCACCACCTGTGACCATGACTGTTTTGTCATGGACAAAATCATGAAGCTCAGGATTCCTTATAATGACCGCATCTCTTCCCAGTAAATCCTCATAGTTTACTTCTCTGACAGATGTACTCAGAGACTCAGTAAGAGTGCTGGCTATTTCAGGCAGTCTTTTTACACTTGCCTCCGTTTCCTGACAAATACCTATGAGTTCTCTGACTTCACTTGGTTTCGCAGACGGAATAGCAATGACTATCTCATCAATGTTGTATTTGCCCACTGCATCGATAATCTCTTCCCTGCCTCCTATGATAGGGACATCACCAAGCCTTTTTCCTTTCTTTTCCGGATTATCATCAATGATACAAGGCACTTTAATATTACGGGCACCAAGTTGATACTCTTTGAGCAACATGGTTGCCGCTGCTCCTCCACCGATTATCATAACATTCCGGATACCGCCTTTTTTGTTTCTTCTTTTCTCTATGCCGCGCAGGAATCTCACCATCAGCCTTGATATCCCAAGCAACATAAGCATTATCATGAAGTTAAATGGATAGTAGCTACGGAACATATAAATTCCAAGCAGCATCTTATAAACTACATAGATAACCTCCGTAACAACAGCAGACTTGACACAGTCAAACATTTCTGAAACACTTGCAAAAGCCCACACTCTGTTATACAAACGCATCAATGCATTGACACCAATAAAAATCATCGTATCGAGAGGCAGCCATTTTACTGCAATTTCAAAAAATGGTTTCGCTACACCGATATTAAACGTGAATATGCCGAACCTGAATACGAATGGCAATATTATACTGATTGCCGCAATAACTATATCGGCAAAAACAAAAAATGCTATTCCGGTTTTTTTATTCGGCGCTACTATTCTGCTTTCTTCTTTGTTAGTTTTCAATTTCTGCTCTCTAATAATACAATTTCTTTTCCCGTCTGTTCTGATAGGATCTAAATAAACTACAATAAACAATAGTGCCTGCCATTAATGGCATTATGTACCGGCACTATTTCTCATTTTTTGATTATATTAATTTTATATAGGTTTCCGCCATTATTCAAGTTTTTCACAGCATCTTCAGAGCTCTTTGTAATCTTGCTTTTTTTAATGTTGTATTGTAGCATTTTACTTAGTCAATTGTCAGTTTCACAACCACAACCCTTATCTACATATCACAGCTTTAATTCAGGCGGGTTAATTATGGACAAAAACAATCGTTCAAATGAGACATTATTAGATTTTTCGTGTATTTTCTGGGGATTCATCGATCAATGGAAAGCTATCCTGTTTTTTTCACTGATTTTCTCTTTGCTCATTACAGGGCTTAAATACAGAAGTGATTCACTGGCTTATGATGCCGCAGTTTCGGCTTCAAAAGAAAGTGTTATTACTGCAGAACAGGCAGCGAAACAAATAGAGGATATTCTTGGTACTCTATCCAATGAAGATAAAGCCGCTGTTGATTATGCGCTGGGCTTTCATTCATTGATTTCTGATAAATACAAATACCAGACTGAGTCCCCTATAATGAATATCGACCATAATCATACTGAAGTTCTTACAATTACTTACCGTATTGAGGGAGATATTGATCATTCTCTGCGGTCCACTTTGAATGATGGATATATCACCACTTTTAATGATCAATCTGCTCTTGAAACTATTTCAGAAGCCGTCTCAAAAAAAATAGCACCGGAATATATCAAAGAACTGATATCTTTTTCTGATCCATACGCAGGGCTGTCACAAGTCCCTGCTTCTATAATCCAGGATGACAATTCCTTCAATGTCTTTGTTATCATTCCAAAAAATGCGTCCCCTGATCTCATTGAAACTGCAGTAACAGATGTGATAAAGAAAAGATGCCGTGATCTTTCGGTAAGTATAGTTCCTCACACGATTGATACTGTCTCATCCGGCACCTCGACCAGCGTCTGTAACGGTGTTCAGGTAAAGCAATCCGATGTTTATTATTCTAT
This sequence comes from Anaerovoracaceae bacterium, assembly GCA_045114615.1. Classification (GTDB taxonomy): domain Bacteria; phylum Bacillota; class Clostridia; order Peptostreptococcales; family Anaerovoracaceae; genus Crickella. The sequence goes on along the minus strand of JBGUKU010000065.1, from coordinate 99,438 downwards.
TTCTTACCTGAAGGGATCTTTAGATACTGCAATATCAGGCTTGAGCCCATCTCAATCTGCTGCTTATAGTACCTTGATTCAGCTCCAGAATATTATAAACGGCAATGCAGAAGTCATGAATAATGTGACAGTTGCAGACCCGATAAAGCCAGGTGTCAGTAAGCAATTCCTATTTATTGGATTCATTCTTGGTATCCTTCTCTACTTCTTCGCCTTTACAATATATTTGGTGTTAAGCTCAAAAATCGTCTCAGCAAAAGTAGCAGAAAGGGTCATCCATAAGCGAATTTTAGGTGAATACTATAATAACGTTGCTAAATCATCAATTATAAGCAAGCTGTTCCACAGTCCGGCCATTTTCAACCTAAGGCATCGTGATATGACCGATCTGGAAAAGCAGGCTTCAGAGGTTTCCCAATCGTTGGATGTTATTTCTTCGAGAGAAAAAATCAGCAACATAATGCTTATCAATACATACAGTGAGCAGGATACGTTCACTGATTCTATAAAAAAAGCCTGCAACTCGGACGGCATTTCTCTGAACGTCCTTCAGCAGACTGACATTAACGATGAAGCATTTAAGGATGTTTCCAATGCTATTATCTCTGTCAGCAACAACACTCGCATAAATAAGCTGTACTCAGTGATTGATCTATTGGATTATTACCACATCAATATTCTGGGGTTCGTTTATACAGCGAGTCATTAATATATCAGATCTGTCTCGGCCGGCAATCACAAATAGCAGCCAGAATAATGGCTGTCTGTAATTGACCAGTAGAAGACATTCGATAATTATCGCAGCATAAATGCAGAACTGAAACCGATCAATTTTTTTCAGCTTTATTGCTGCCCATCTGAACATAAAGAATGCAATGCCGATGCCATAATAGAACAGTGGCCCGAGTATAGAGCTATGTATTTCATGAGATAATGAAGATGCGTCAAATCTGCTGTGTGCCCCCTCACCGGAACCATACAGCAGATATTTGGGTTGTTCAAAAACACGATTCCATATCCTGTCATTTATCAAAGAATCAAAAAGGCCTCCAAATCCGCTTACATTTCCAAATTTCCCAGTGAATCTTACACTTATCATGCTGATGGCGTCATTTTCAATCAGGTTTTTCCCGAAAAGCGGGAGAAAAGCAAAAGCTGCACAAATTACAGCAGCACCTGTGAAGCCTATGAGTATTTTTCTTTTGTTGATTGTAATTGCCGACAATATCAGAAACAGTGTCAGAAAAATTGCAAGACTTAGAAGAGCCCCTGTAGAGCCTGTAGAAACAATCAGCCAGAGTCCTATCGCCATCCAGAATAATGTCTTAAGCGTAATTGCATGATATACATCCAATAATATAAATAGGCAAAACAGTATGCAGACCGCATATTGATTAGGGTCATTAAAAGTTCCCAGATGTCTTCCCTCTAAGTCTACCGATCCTATTCCTGTGATATATACAATCAGCTGGAACACAATTACAACTTTGCAGGCAATGCATAAGCCGTGCAGAAACGCATCCTTCCTCTCCGTCTGCAAAACATCGGCAACGTATAGAACTATCAGGAAGTTGAAGACATAATAGGAACTGTTTACCAGGAAATCTGAAGTTCCTATCAGGGCCCAATAAATGGTATTGATTACCAAAACCCCTGCAACAAAAATCAGAAGAGAGTGTTCTTCCTTATGGATCGGAAACAGCATCTCTCTTTCGCTTCCTGCAAGGAAGTGCACAAAAACAGCAGCAATGAACAGAAAATCGCCTATCTGAAAACTTCCCGACGGAAGCAGATAGAGCGGTTTGAAAATCACTGCCAGAAAGAACAGTATCTCGTCCGTGTTATATTTTTTTAAGTGTTCACTTGCTACCAAAATTAAAACTCCGAACTGTCTTTTTATAATTACTTACTGATGCTGGAATAAAGATACATAAGGAATACCGACTTTGTTCTGAGAGCAAACATCATCAACGCCGCTTTAGCTGATCCCGTAAAGCGGGCTTTTCTGATTGCTGTCTTATATATATCGCGTTTGAGATTCTTTCTGATTTCTGCCGCGATTTCTTTATAGCTTCGATCTCCATAGAATCTTGAAACACATACGTTGAAAATATCATGGCACAGCCTTCTGTACAGCTGATCCCTGAGATCAGCCTCGTTGATATCTATCATGTTCTCAATATGCCTTGCAGTCACTTCAGGATAGTCCCAGTTAAATACCCTGCGACCGCCTGTCACTGAATCGGTATTGACTCTGTAATAGTACAGCGGCTCTCTATGGAAGTACATCGAGTCTGCGTGGAAAACTGCAGGGATTACACACGCCCCATCTTCTCCTACAATGGCCCTTTTGTCGGCTATCATATAAGGCAAGATGCTTACCTTTTTAAAAATACTGCGCCAGATCGACTGCGGATAATACCCTCCCTGCTCTGTCTGTATCAGCACAGGGAATATGTCCCGTCTGATCATTTCCTTATCGTAATATCCTTCAAACTCAGGATTCTTTACTTCTTCCTTTCCGCTTGCCTCATTGCGCCATATGCTACCATACACAAGTATATCCACATCATGCTTATTGAGCAGTTTCATGCATTTCTCCAGACAGGTGCAATCCAAAAGATCATCGCTGTCTGCGAAGCATATGTATTTTGCGTGGGCTTTTTCGCATCCCGTCCTGCGAGCTATAGAGACACCTTCATTGCTTTTGTGTATGGTCTTTATCCTGCTGTCTTTTGCAGAATATGCATCACAGATTTCAGGGGATCTGTCGGGAGAACCATCATCCACTAAAATCAGTTCCCAGTCAGTGAATGTCTGGGCTATTATGCTGTCTATACTCTGACAAATATACTTCTCTGCATTGTATACCGGCATGATTATACTGATTTTAGGTGTCTGAATGTTATCCAAAATATATGCTCTTTACTTTCTGCATTATCTCTCTGATATCGTAGTTCTTTATCGCTGATGTATCCGGTATGAAGTCTTCGGCCCTGCGGATTGCTGTGACAAAAGCTTCAGGATCAGCAGGATCATCGACCAGGAACCCATTGACTCCATCCTCAACTAAATCCGCAGACCCTCTTATACGTGTCGCCACTACAGCTAGCCCCGAAGCCAGTGCTTCCATTACAGCCACAGGCAGTCCTTCCCTGAAGGACGGATGTACAAACACATCTGCCATATGATAGAAATCGTCCGCGTCGTTCCTATATCCCGCCAAAACAAGCCTGTCGCTCACACCAGTCTGCTCAGCAAGTGCTTTGCAGTCATCCATCATTGCGCCTCTTCCGCATATTACGTAATAATAGCCATCCAGTTGTTTGAGCGCTTTTATAACCGTGCGATGGTTCTTGTTCTTTGTGAACTCGCCCACCGAAAGCATTACTTTTACACCTTCAGGGATGTCAAATTCTGCTTTAAGTGCTGTAGACCTTTCAGCCTGATCTTCTTTCGCTTTAAACTTGTCTGTATCGATACCTACGCCGGGTACATATTCGACCCTGCAAGTACCAAAGGCTTTCGCTCTTTCGTAATCCTCTTTATTGATGGTTATCAGCACATCTGTCTTTTTTGACAACCATCTCTCCACAGGATAAAACAGGATCCAGTTTAGAGGAGACACCCCTTTGAAGAAATGAAACCCATGTGCTGTATATATAAGCTTTGTCCCTTTTTTACGCGCATCAGTCGCAGCAAGTCTGGCAAGAGCCGCTCCGACAGGCGTATGGCAATGGATTATGTCATAATTACCATTATCTATGAGTGATTTGAGCTGCCTGAATGCTTTTCTGTTCTCTCGAGCAATAGGATTTCTCCCAAAAGGCACATCAAAAAAGTCATCGCAATAAGGAATCATGCAGTCAGCAGGATCTTCATAGTCATTTTTTGCGGCAACCGCTGTCCTCCAGCCTTCCTCTTTGAACATCTTAAGATAAGGCAGGTGGAATTCCATTATATGAGTCTTTACTACAGTTGCTACAAATAATACCTTTTGCATACGATATATCTCCGAATCAGATTACTCACCATCACTTTTGCTCTCACTACCCCCTGTGAGCATAGCGTTTGTCTGTCCCTCTTCGATTCCCTCTGTGCTCTCTGCTGAGAAAAGGATCTTGAAAGTCGCAAACATCAGCTGTAGATCCGTAAGAATGCTCATGTCGTTGATATACATAAGATCAAATTCGAGTTTTTCATACGGATCCGTGTTGTATTTTCCATATACCTGCGCGTAACCGGTAAGTCCGGCTTTTACCTGAAGCCTTAGTCTGAAATCAGGCATCGTCTCGTAGTATTGCTCGGCTATTTCAGGACGCTCCGGCCTTGGACCAACCACGCTCATGTCGCCTATCAATATATTCCACAGCTGAGGGAGTTCATCTATGCGGCACTTACGAATAAATCTTCCTATCGGTGTGATCCTATCGTCATCCTCACCCGAGCTGAGCCTTGCTACGCCATCCTTCTCGGCATCCACTCGCATGGATCTGAATTTGCATATCTTAAACTCCCTGCCATCCTTTGTAAGTCTCACCTGCTTGTAAAGCGCCGGACCTCCGTCATAGAGCTTTATTGCAAGTGCTGTTATCAGCAGGATAGGGCTCAGGACGATGATCCCCATTGCTGATGAACAAATGTCAAACAGTCTTTTTACGATAGCAAATTCCTGGTCTATCGTTTTTCTGTCTACAAGAAGAAGCGGTGAGTCAAAAGCTTGTACGTGAATGGCTTCCTGCATTATTATGTCGCCTACGTGAGGCAGGAAAAATCCCGGAGTGCCTGTTTCTTTGCAGTATTTCAGAATTCCGTTTCTGCAGCGCGAGTTGACTCCTGCAACAAAGATCGCTTCGTAACCCTCGAGTATTTCTCTTATCTCTTCAAAGTCTCCGTCAAATCTCAGCTCCTTGCGAATCTTGTAAAGTCTTTCTCCCGACCTGCCTGCAAGACTGCCAAATCGTTTTCTGTCTCTCTCGTTGCGATAAATAAGAATCGTCTTTTTAGCCGGGTTGAGTCTGAAGTAGAACTTGTTTGCAAAATATGCCCATATCACATTAAATACAATCTGCAGCGCTAGCGTCGCCAACAGCGGCACAGGGCTGTAGAAGTGATTCCATGCGATGGAGATCGCAAAGTATATACTGGCCATACTGAATATCTCGGATGTTATCTGTGAAAACAGCAGAGAACGTATTCTGTTGTAGCCTAGCATATACGCATTGTAAGTCCTGAAAAAGAACAGCAGCACTACCGCATACGCGATGATTACAAAATAGTTATAACGAAAACCAATCTCTGCCGGATTGATATACCCGTGATATCTGAACCAGAACCACCCATAAGCAAATAAAGCTGTGCACATTGCAAAATGCACAAGCTTTACGAGTCTCATCTTATTGCGCCTGGTTTCTTTATTCTTGTATTCTGACAATTTTTCTTTCCTTAAATAACAGTGAGATTATTCTGAAATCTATTTGAGGATGCTCTCATTTAATTTATGCCATTCCTGATCCTTCTTAGACAGATTGAGCGGAGTGCCATCCTCGAGTCTGTACCCCTCTCCCGAAGCACTGCCATGGTATTCTCCAACAACCTCAGGCCACTCAATTCCGGTTTCAGGATCATTCCATGCTATACCCCCCTCATCATCAGGATGATAATAGTCATCACACTTATAGCAGAATTCAGCGTAGTCTGAAAGCACAAGGAATCCGTGCGCAAAGCCGCGTGGTATAAGGAACTGTCTGCCATTCTCTTCAGTCAGGATCTCTCCATGCCATTGTCCGTATGTAGCTGATTCTTCACGCAAATCGATGACTACATCAAACACCTTGCCACGTATAACTCTTACCAGTTTGGTCTGTGGATAATTCTTCTGAAAATGCATACCACGCAGTACTCCTTTTGCTGACATGGAATGGTTATCCTGCACAAAAGTGTATTCAAACCCGGCTTCACTCATATCTTTTTTATTATACGTTTCCATAAAGTAACCGCGGCTGTCCCCATGCCGTTTAGGTATTATCACGCAAAGGCCTTCTATGCCGCCTACATTATGTTCAACTTTTATCTGACCCATTATATAAGATTTGCCTCCTTAAGATATCTCGCCACCGCATCCTGCCAAGGAGGTAGTGGCTTGAAGCCCGCTTCCCTGAGTTTGCTTCTGTCAAGTCGTGAATTATACGGCCTCGCAGCCACACTCAGGCCATACTCTTCTGTACTGACAGGAATAACTTTCGTATCCATTCCGGCCTGCCTGTATATCTCACAGGTAAAATCATACCAGCTGATATAGTCTCCTTCGTTTGTTGCATGATAATATCCATACTTATCGGTTTCTATCATATCCACAAGTAGTCTTGCAAGGTCAAAGCAATAAGTCGGATCGCCGATCTGGTCATTTACAACGCGGACCGTGTCATGAGTCCTTCCGACGTTCACCATTGTTTTGATGAAGTTCTTTCCATTCAGACCAAATACCCACGCAATTCGTACTATGAAATATTTGTCCACAGTACTGTTTACAGCAAACTCCCCTTCAAGCTTTGTCTGTCCGTAATAATTGAGTGGAGCATAGTTTTTGTCATCAGGCTTCCAGGGCGTTTCACCCTGGCCATCGAAAACATAGTCAGTCGAAAGATAGACGATCTTTGCATCTACCGCCTTGGCAGCATCCGCTATGTTCTGTGTACCTTCGACATTTATTTTATAAACGAGGGACTTTTTCTCTTCATCCTCCGCCGCATCAACGGCTGTCCAGGCAGCGCAGTGCACGATCACATCAGGTTTGTAGCCGGTGATCGTGCGCATCACAGACTCCTTGTCTGTGATGTCGAGCGCGACGTACGGCGCGCGAGTTACTGCGCTGTCGTCTTCCACGCCCGAATACCCCGGCTGTATATCTGAACCTATCCCCTCATAGCCTCTTTTCGCCAGTTCGTTCATCACGTCGTGACCCAACTGGCCTCCGACGCCTGTGACAAATACTTTCATAAATCTTCGGATTTACCTCTCTAATATCTCAGCTTTCCATCAGCTACTGCCATAAGATGGAGTCCATACGGGCTCTTTCCGTAAGCTTCTGCTGACTTGAGGAGCTCTGCCTTTGTGATCCATCCCTGTGCATATGCGATCTCTTCAGGAGCACTGATCTTGATTCCCTGTCTCTTCTCAACCATCTGTACAAACTCAGCAGCCTCTAGCAGACTGTCCATCGTACCTGTATCGAGCCATGCAAAGCCTCTGCCAAGAAGCTTGACATCTAGCAGTCCGTCATGCAGATACATCTCGTTCAGTGTTGTTATCTCCAGCTCTCCTCTTGCTGACGGTTTAACCGTATTTGCTCTTTTGCTTACATCACCAGGATAGAAATACAGCCCTGTAACAGCATAGTTGCTCTTTGGATTTTTAGGTTTCTCTTCGATGCTGGTGGCGCGCCATTCTTTATCAAAAGCCACTACACCAAAACGCTCCGGATCCGATACGTAGTAACCAAAAACTGTCGCCCTGCCGTTGTCTTCTGCATTTGCGACTGCGTCTTTCAGCATCTTGCTGAAGCCTCTGCCGTAGAAGATGTTGTCACCCAGAACCATTGCGCCGGCTTCTCCATCCAAGAATTCCTCACCTAGAATGAATGCCTGTGCGAGTCCATCCGGACTTGGCTGCACCTTATATGAGAGCGAGATCCCGAAGTGAGCTCCGTCCCCCAGGAGCGCCTCAAATCTCGGTGTATCCTCAGGAGTTGAGATAATAAGTATATCCTTGATGCCAGCAAGCATAAGAGTGCTGAGCGGATAATAGATCATAGGTTTGTCATATATAGGCAGGAGCTGCTTCGATGTAACTCTTGTGAGTGGATAGAGTCTTGTACCGGCTCCGCCGGCGAGAATAATGCCTTTCATATGGGTTTCTCCTATTTTGATTCTAAACACATACTATGCTGATTTTATCATACTCTGCAGTAGATTGCTTCTTTGATTTACCCGGCGTACACTACCGCTCATTCGGTATAAATACTCCTCAGCTTCGCAAGTCTTTCAGCGTCCAGTCCATAGGCTTCCTTAAGGAAGTTCTCGAGGGATCCATACGTCTGTTTCGCTGCATTCACAGCGTACCTGAGATCATTTTCCTTTACAGCACGTTTCCCTTTCTTGTATGCCTTCTTTGCGTATTTTTTGAGGAAGGAATTGGTCATCGAGTAGTCCTGATAAGCTGTCTCCTCATCAACACCAAGTGCAACCAACGTCATAAAAGCGGCAACGCCCGACCTGTCCTTTCCGTATGTGCAATGTATAAGAACTCCGCGACCAGACTCATTCGCAAGCAGCTGATCGAAATAACTCCTATACATATATTGGGAATACGAGCTCATCACAAGGCTGTATGTATATGAGCGCTTTGCTTTAGAGAAGCCCTTTATCGCAGCTTTGCGTAGTTTCTTTGCGCTTTTCTTTTTCAGCCTCTTATACCGCTTTTTCGGAGCCTTCTTTGACGGGGACTTGTTATATTTCACAGGAATATTCTTATACTCAACTCCCGCTATGCGTTTGTCCGGGCAATACACAAAGTCCGGAGCGTACCGGAAGTCTATGACCTGACCAAGCTTATACTCCGTCTGAAGCCTTATCAGATCTGCCTGCGAGGCATATGCGAGCTCACCGCTCCTTATCAGCATATTCCTCTTGACGGTCTTTCCCTCTACTGTAGTGTATCCTCCAAGATCTCTGGCATTCAGTATTTTGTCGAACCAGATCTCCTGCTCATCGAAGCTGCCAGCAAGGACAACACTGGTGGCAGCAAGTACAGTCAGCAGTATTAATGATATTATCCGTTTCAGTCTGTTCATTTTCTTTGCTCTTTTTCTCTGAGAAATAGGGTTTCTATGCACTTCAGAATCAGTGCTTATAGCAGATCGCTTTTTTGATCTGATCAACGGTCTCTTCGCCAACCAATAACTTGACCAGTTCAAATGAGAAATCGAACGATGCACCGAGACCCTGACCTGTAGTGATTCTGCCGTCTGTAACTACGCTTTCTCCGGTCAGCTCAGCGCCAGCCATGTGTCCTTCAAAGTCCGGATGGCAAGTCGCTTTTTTTCCGTCAAGCAATCCAAGAGCAGCCAGCAATGACGGAGCTGCGCAAATAGCAGCGAGGTGCTTTTTAGCAGCGAACTCTTTGCACTTCTTTACTACTAATTTGTTTGCACCGAGATTCTCTGTACCCAGGCGTCCTCCCGGCAAAACGATAAGATCGACAGTGTCGTAATCGATATCTGCAGCCATCGCGTCGGCCATCACCTTGATGTGCCTCGAGGAGTCTATCTGCAGATCTTCCATTGCCGACGCCATGATAGTCTCAACTCCAGCCCTGCGCAGGATATCCACTGCTATCAGGCCTTCACATTCTTCAAATCCATCCGCCAGAAATACTATCGCTTTCATACCATTCCCCTTACCTTTTCTTTTATGATCTATGTTATTGTAACTGCTTTTATTGTATCACATGGCCTATGCGAGTTTGACCTACTCACAGCAATAGCCCATTCTGCTATCCATATAAATTATGCTCTCAATATCCTCACGGATGCGTTTCTCTTTCTCTGATGCGCTTTTCATGCTCTCGTCTGCAGAAACATTTTCTGTATCATCGCCCGCAATCAAAATGTTCACTTCGAGCTTCGGTTCAGCACCGGATGATCTGATTACCACAGATGATCCGTCAGAAAGACAATATTCAATACTGCTTTTCTCTGAGCTGACTTCCGAAGCATTTTCCCGGGTTTCTTCCGAACGCGTGTCCGCTCCTTTGCTGCGTATCAACACGCTCTCGACTTTGATCCCGCCTATCGACTTAAATCCACAGCGGAACATCTTCATGACAAGCTGTATATCGATCATTCCGCTGTCACCTTTGCGCGGATATGTATATGTATTTGTTTTGCTAGAACGATTGTCTGATTTCATGTCAATCCCGCGTTCTTTCCTGTTTTATCTCCCTCTTTCACGCTTAGTCATGCCGTGTATCGTCGCTGTAGCATTCACAGAATCTTGCTGCAAACGATGGCTCCTCATCATATGCGTACAGATGCGACGTATCTCCGAACGAAAGCATCCTTAGCGAGGCAATGCCTTCGCGCCTTTCCTCGGTCACAAGTGTGGTCACTGACGAAGGCTGAGCACAGAAGCCATGCCAGACCGGCATAGGCGATACTCCCCAAATGTGACTCAGCAACACGCTTTCGACTCCGAAATGGCAGAACAGCACGATCACGTCATGATTTGGCTTCTCCACCCGGTAAAGACTGCCTACGCGACGATAGCCATGCTTTGCGATCAATGCGTCGAACTGATCAGCGACCTTACGGTATTCTTCGCCCACATTGCCTGCCGCCATACGCTTGTTTTCAAACCAGTGATCCGCCAGATACAGACGCGGATCCTGTACCCAGTCTTCCGGCAACCAGTCCCACGGAATACGCTTTCTGGTCAGATCGTCAGGCCTGTCTATAAACACGTCAAACTCCCTGAGCCACGGAAGCACCTCAGCCGTGCATCCAAGCTTTTCGAGCGTAGGCGAAGCTGTATCCTGAGCTCTGCCGTAAGGCGACATGTAAAAATGTACCTCCCCGCGCTCAGTCTTATCCTTCAGCTGCTTAACCAGCATCTCCGACAGGTATTCAGCCTCGCGCCAGCCCTTCTCTGTCAGCGAATCGATAGAATAGTCCGGTTCTCCATGTCTGATGATCAGAATCTTCATTGTCTATGTCACCTTATTTATGAAACCTTTCTCCTGATAGTGAAATTGTATCAGAATAGCTCTTATCCCGCGACTAAATAGGAGTTTTTGGCATGAAAAAGTGCCAGCGGGAGTATTCCCGCCGGCACCTGATTCGAATTCTTTCGATTATTTTGTAAATCCTTCTGCGATCTCGATTCCCTTTGTGAAAATGTCCCAGAAATCGATCGGCAGCTTGACCGGAATGTTCATCGTAAGGTTTCCCGGTATAGGCAGACCATACTTATTCATATATGCAACTGTTCCGGCTACTCCGCCGATGATAGCTGTGCAAGCAAGAAGTTTCTTCATTTCTAAATCTCCCTCCGTTCAGAACACTAAAGACGCTGATATAGTTTCTTTATACCACTCATAGCAGAATAATACAACCAATGCTGTTTTATGCTATGGCTGGGTTTTTTCTGTATAGTACTCTCCACGATAGTAGACTACATCCTCCGGCTGCGGCGGATACTCTCCCTCCGTGATGTCCGGGACCTGTCTCATTATCCTGCTCCACAGATAAGCTGCATTCCCTGATGATCCACTCATTACAGTATTATGGTCTGTTCCTATCCAGAGCGCAGCAGAGTACTTCGGTGTAAATCCTACGAACCAGTAGTCGTAGTTGTCATTTGTGGTTCCGGTTTTGCCTCCTACCTGGGTGCCGTATATTGATGCGCTTCTGGCTATGCCCCTTGATACTACTGACTCAAGGCAGTCTCTCATTATGAATGCAACTCCCTCATCGAGGACCTTGGTTTCTTCTGTTTCCTTTTGAAGGAGCAGCTTTCCCTTGGAGTTGACCACCTTGGTGTATGAGGTGCCGGAGGTTCTTACTCCTCCGTTCGGGAACGTGGCATAGGCAAGCGCCATATCGAGAGGCGTAGTTCCGTATGTCATAGCACCCAGCGCCAGAGCTGCAGGATTTAAGTCATTAGTAGGGACTGAGGCGTCATCAGCGACCGTGGATATTCCGAACTTTTTGAGCATCTCCATCGAATAATCCGGTCCGACCTGCAGCTGGATCTTCACGGCGCAGGTATTGATCGACTGCTGTAGAGCTGTCCTGAATGTCCTGTATCCCGAGAATTTTCTTGAGAAGTTTAGCGGCCAGATCTCGTTATTGATCTTCAGCCTCTCGTCCGTTACCACCGATCCGGCTGTAATGTAATCACCCCAGCGTCTGATACCCTGTTTGTCAATTCCATAGTCAACAAACGGGAAGGTCATCCCGCGTTTTGCATAATCTTCACTTTTCTGGAGGGCGGCGGAGTACACAGCCAGCGGCTTTATCGAAGAACCCGGCTGTCGTGGAGATGTTGCCCTGTTGAACAGCATCTGACCGGATGTGTTTCTTCCGCCCACCATCGCGCGGATCCTGCCCGTGCCGACTTCTGTCACCACCATTGCCGCCTGCGGTTCTTCCATTGAATATGGGAAGTTGTAGTCTTCGCTGAACTCAGTGTTGATAGCGTTCTGTATATCCTGATCGATAGTCGAATAGATGCGGAGGCCGCCGGTATGTATGAGCAGCTGCGCCTTTTCCTCAGTCATGGAATACTTCTCCGCGAGGTCCTTTGCCACCTCGGTCGTGAGGTAATCCGTGAAATATGTAAGCTCCTTTGGTTTTACCTCGATGTGAGGATGCAGTATCTTAGCTATCTTCTGTTTAGCCCCATTTGCCTCGGAAGAGCTTATGTAGCCCTGCTCCTCCATAAGATCGAGCACCAGATCACGTCTCTCGGAACAGATCTCATTCGCATACAACTTGTACTTTTTAAGATAAGTCGTGTTCTCGTCTTTTTCATCTTTCAGAAGAGCGTAGCTGTCCGGGGCTTGCGGCAATGCAGCGAGCGCGGCACTTTCCGCAAGATTAAGCTCCTGCACATCCTTTCCGAAATATGTATGAGCAGCTGCATTGATACCATAGCAGCCATATCCCAGATATATTGTGTTCAGATACGCCTCAAGGATCTCGTCCTTAGTATACGTCCTTTCGATCTTGAGGGCGTATATCATCTCACGGAACTTTCGGCTGAGCGTTCGCTCGCTCTTTATATCCGAAAGGAACACGTTCCTGGCCAGCTGCTGAGTTATAGTGGACGTACCGCTAATCTCGCTCGAGCGTCCGGTCAGCTTGCTGAGAACCGCGCCGAATAGTCTTTTGTAGTTAAGGCCATGATGCTTGTAGAATGTTTTGTCTTCTATAGCAATGAAAGCGTTCTTCGTAACTTCAGGTATAGCCTTTATAGGAACTATCACTCTGTCCTCAGTGTAATAGAGCTTGTCGATCTCCTTTCCTTTTGAGTCATAGATGATAGAACTCAGATCGATGTTGGTGTAGATGGTACTGGCATCCGGATCGATGTTAGGGACGGAATTATAAGCATAAATAAAAGTTCCAAGCAGCACAGCCACGAACAGGCCCATCACATATAACAGCACCCGCTTCTTAGTCAGAGGCTTTTTAGGCTTTTTATCCTTGGCAGGCTTCTTTCTGAATTTGACAGTCTTTTTAGCTTTAGCCGGCTTGGCTGGTTTTTCCTGTCTGGCAGGCTCGACTGGCGTGTCCGGCTTTACTGATTCCTCAGCTTCTTCAGTCTTAGCAGCCTCATCGATCTGGTCAGTCTCGACATGCTCATCAATCTTATCCGGCTCTACAGCTTTGTCGGCCTTATCCTCTTCGATAGGCATGGCTGGCTCGTCGGTTTTAGCAGAATCTGCTGTATGGAGGCCGACCGTCTTTTCCGGCTTAACAGGTTCAGCAACGTTGTCGGCCTGAACAGGCTCGATTGGCTGCGTGCTTTCGATAGATTTTTCGTCTTTGTCTGGCTTTGTTTCCTCGACTGGTTTGGCAGTCGCGACAATCTTTTCGGCCTTTTTAACCTTGGCAGGCTTCTTTTTAGATTTAGCCGGCTTGGCTGGTTTTTCCTGTTTGGCAGGCTCTTCTTGCGTGTCTGTCTTTACTGGCTCAGCAGGCTGTACAGGCTTTTCTGGTTCTGCAGATTTTACAGGTTTAGCAGGCTTGGCCGCCTTTTCAGTCTTAGCAGGCTCGAAAACCTTCGCAAACTCAGCAGATTTGCGCTTTATAAAGCTGAATAAACCTCCTCTGGATTTCTTACTATTGGCGCTGTCGTCAATATCTTTCCAGGTGAAGTTTACTTTATTGTTATTATTATTGTCTTTATCGTTTATATTATCTGCCACTTTTACTACCTGCGAATAGTATTTAAGTTAGTCCCTTTCCGGGGAAGGTGTCCTCTTCGGGGGCATAAAGAAATTGTACCAAAATAGCATCAAACTTGCGATAGAAAAGCCGTCTTTTTATCTCCAATTGAAAAGGATCCATGGTATACTTTTTCCGATAATATTTAACCGGCACAACATATACCGTTCATTAAGGAGGATGACCATATGGGAAGCAGTATGTTTGATGATATTATGGCGGGCGCGGTAGTTGCCAAGCACCTTTTCCGTGGCGCTTCCAAGGCATATGCAAAGGCTAAGCAGGTCGCAGAAAGCGAGAAAGGTCAGCAGCTCAAGGCGGAGCTTCGCGCAAAGACCAGCGAAGCCATTGATTTAGCGGGCGAAAAAGCCAAAGAGATGGGTCTGGAGGCGAAAGCCAAATATGTTCTTGATTTCGCTAAAGAAATGGTCCTGAATACTTCTGAGCCAATGTCTCCTGATGCCCAGGTAATCGTTTATGGTCCGGGCGGCTATGCAGAACAGATAAGTGCGCTGGAGAACCGTATCGAAGAGGAAACCGCAAAGCACAAATTCCGCCTTGCGGAACTAAACGAAAAACTGGCCAATGCGCCGGAATCAATCCTTCTGGGTGAATACGATTTATCCGCTGAAGAAATGCCTGATACAGCTAACATCTATAGAGATCAAATCCAGGAAGAAGAAGAAAACTTTGCGCACCTCATCTACAATCTGGAGGAAGAGCTGCGTAATCTGAGGGAGGAGATGGAAGAAGGAATTTTCATGGACAGGCAGCTCCGCAGAGAAGAAGAGGCTTATGAAGAGGAACTCAGGCGTGAAGAAAACGCAAGAGACTGGGCAATCTTTCTTGGTGAGGATCCGAACAAATATCGCTAAAGCTGAACAGGTAATCATATGAAACGAATAAAGAGCGGCAATTGAGCCGCTCATTTTTTGGCTATAATCTGCACATAGACTATTTCGCACTGATTACCCAGTCTCGGTACTAAGCTGTATGGATTACTGAGACCTCTGGAGATAACCATGCTGCCGTACTGTCCCTGATGTGTGCCACCTGTGTATTCAGGAAGCAGGCCTTGCCCCGGGGCAAAGATCCCCCGGCCCATAAACCGCCATTGTCCGCCATGAGCATGCCCGGACAGCACAAGATCGATTTTTCTGTCCTTTAGCATCGGCTCTCTCAGACTCCAGTATTCCGGGTGATGGCAGAGCAATATTCTGTATCCATCTCTCTGTTCATAATCATCCAGCCATGCACTGTCAGACGGATATTTACTGATATCTTTCGGTCTTCTGCGATGTGGATATCTCACATATTCTTCTGCCCCGTTCCGGCGGTTGTAATCATCACGAAACCGGTTATAGCAGATCGTATGGGCTGATGTCAGTCCGCCTATGAGTATTCCCTCTGCAGGCTCTGTCCACTCATTCTTCAGTATTACTGCGCCGGTCGCGCGCAGTCTGTCATATTCATCGCTACAGAGCAGGCACTCATGGTTGCCTACAGACATATATACCGGCGCGATCTCACAGCAGCCTTCCAGAAAGGGGATTACGTTCCGGCATCTGTCGATGACGTACTCTTCACCTTCAGGGAAATATCCCAGGACAATATCCCCGGGGATCATGATCGCATCAGGTATATCGTTCCTCAGGATATCAAGGACAGGCTCAGGGTCGCTGTTATGAAAATCCGCAAGAACTGCCACGCGCTTTCCGTCAAGTCTGCCGTAACAGGCTGCTGAACCGTCAATATTTATGAAATACGAAGTCTTCGTTAATGTCATTAACCGTCTCCAATATCAACACCGCAGCTTATGACAGTTCCTTTTCGATATCATCAATATAGTCCACGATCGAGTTTATAAGGTCTACAGCAAGCTGCGCTTCTCTTTTTTCAATCAGCTGCCCGTCAGGATTTGCTGCCGTAGCATTGTTTTTCGATTCATTTATCGTATCCATGAGGTCTCCTGTGCTCAGAAGGATGGTTCT
Organism: Anaerovoracaceae bacterium; assembly: GCA_045114615.1. Classification (GTDB taxonomy): domain Bacteria; phylum Bacillota; class Clostridia; order Peptostreptococcales; family Anaerovoracaceae; genus Crickella. Next base: position 83,439 of record JBGUKU010000065.1, on the reverse strand, counting down.
AATCTTGTCGCCGGTATATGACAGGCGGATGTGTGTGTAGTAATACCCATGGAGTTTCATTAACAGTGCGTATACGCTTTCATCTGTTTCGAAAAGCACGTTGTGTTCTGTGAGAATATGCTTAACATAATCACAAAATGCAGTATGAATACGATCAAACGCATTATCATAACTGCCATCGCGTATGAAGAGCTCTGCATCTTCTGCTGCTTTCTGAAACGGGAGAACATCTTTCCATTCTATGTCCTGTTCAACAAGCGGACGAATCGACACAGTTGAAAGAAGGTCTTTGGATCCTTTCTGAAAAGTTACCAATGCGGACATAATATCTCTTTCGACTTGCTCTTTCTTTTCTCCCAGAGTCTTAAAGTCTCTGCTCTTAAGGTAAAGAACCAACGCCCAATAGTCTGTTCCCCAGCGCCAACTGTCATGATATGTATGCTCAACGTCAAAATCTGCTTTCTTCAGTACCGCAGCTGCAGCGTCATTATTCTGTTCCTGTAGAAAACGAAGCCCCTTAGAGATCAGCTGATTCCAGTATTGATTATTCTCTGCCATGATAATCCTTTATTCTCCATATTATCGACTAGTGATTTTAATTATATCTAACATAAAATATTTTACATTCATTTTATGAGTACTGGCGGATATATCAACTGTAATATCTTTATTGTAAAAATCTATCCCCGCGTAAAACGCGATATTTATACCAGCAAAAAGCGGATAACCTGTAGCTATCCGCTTAAAATATAGCATTTGTTTATGGAATTAAGTTTCAATAAAAACGTTCCAAGTTCCAAGAAACCTAACTTGTATAGGACCTTTTAATGATCTAAAGTATCAGTAATTTTCTGCATTAACTTCGAAGTATGCCTTCGGATGTGCGCATACCGGGCACATCTCAGGAGCCTTTGTTCCGACAACAATGTGTCCGCAGTTGCGGCACTCCCACACCTTTACTTCGCTCTTTGCGAAGACCTCCTGCGCTTCTACGTTGTGCAACAGTGCGCGGTAACGCTCTTCATGATGTTTTTCGATCTCTCCTACCATGCGGAACTTAGCTGCGAGTGCCTTGAAGCCTTCCTCTTCAGCAGTCTTTGCAAAACCTTCGTACATGTCGGTCCACTCATAGTTTTCACCTTCGGCTGCCTCAAGAAGGTTTTCAGCTGTTGTGCCGATGCCCTCGAGCTCCTTGAACCAGATTTTTGCATGTTCTTTCTCGTTATCCGCTGTCTTCAGGAAGAGGGCCGCTATCTGTTCAAAACCCTCCTTCTTTGCCTTGGATGCGAAATAGGTGTATTTGTTGCGTGCCTGGGATTCTCCTGCGAAAGCTGCCCACAGGTTCTTTTCAGTCTGAGTTCCTTCATATTTATTTGCCATAATTGTATCCTCCTTATACTTATTCCACTGCAGCGATTCGAATCACATCTGTTTCGACTACGATTATAAGTACATAAGCCCGAATCACAGATGCATAGATTCGAACTTCCCCTGCAGAAGCTGGACTTTATCTGCAAGAAAATTGTAAACCCAAAGATGTCCTTTGTCTATACACTTGATGCCCGATTATATTACTGTTAATTTCCTGTATGGCATGAAAATATCCTGAAAAAAGCCATTAATCGCGCACAGAATCACAAGGCAAACGAGTCACTTCCCCAAAACACCTGAAAATATGCTACAATTCGGATGTATAGATTCAGTGGACGGCGTTCCACTGATAATGGAGGATTGAAATGAACATTTTTAAGACCGGACCCAGATTCATCAGGGGCTATATAGAGACTAAGCGTTTTACCTCGCTGAAGAAGCAGTTCATTAAGCTGCGCGAAGCCGGCGACATCGAAGGCGAAAAGGAGCTCATCCGCTTCGGACAGAAACGCTGGGTCGAGAACATCACGCCTATACTGGGTCTCACCTACGAAGTTCACGGCGAGGAAAACGTCCCGGCTCCGGAAGACGAACCTTTCATGCTGTACAGCAACCATCAGAGCTTTGCGGACATCTGCGCAACGCTTTGGCTGATGAAGGACCACGGCATGATGGGCTATGTCTCCAAAGAGGAATGGCGCAAATACCCTATACTGGCTGACGTGGTCGAATATTCGCGCTCCATTTACCTGATCCGCAACAATCCGAAGGAGGCGGTCAAGGCTCTTGGTGAAGCAAAGAAGATGCTCGATATGGGCTTCAACCTCTGCATTTTCCCTGAAGGAACGCGCTCGCAGGGCCATGAGATGGGCGAATTCAAGGCCGGTGCTTTCAAGTTTGCCGAAAAGGCTAAGGTGCCTATCTTGCCGGTGACCATTGACGGCACGTATCATTTCTTCGAGGAGAAGGGCACCTGGAACCCTGCACATATAAAAATAACCGCGCATCCGCTCGTGCATATCGAGAATATGGACAAGCACGAGCAGAGAGAAGCACAGGCTGCGATAGAGGAAACTATACGCAGCGCTCTGTAGACACACAGCTTCTTCAAAAAACTCATCCCCGCACTTGTTGAAGTGAACCCCTTTTGTTAGACAAATTCTTATGAAAGGGGTTTTGTTATGTTCAGAAAAAGGAGCCGGAAAGAATGATGCTTTTCCGGCTCTTTTGGTTACTTTTTTGTTGCCTATAATTTCAGCATTGCTTATAACCGCTTACAGTACGCTCTCGAGAGATTTCATCGCCTCGTACTTTTTGCGGTCTTCCTCGCTGACACTGGACTTCACCTTATTGATTATGCCGAGGATGTCGTCTGTGTTGACCGGCTTCGCCTCTTCATCGTCGCCTGCAATGATCTGGCGCTTTACATATATCTCTTTCGCCTTGTTGGCGATCGCTACGATATCTGCACAGGTGTAGCCATCGAGTTTTTCAGCCAGCAGGTCTATATCCGCATCGTAAGGAATAGGTTCAAGTGTTGAGCTGAGGAGTTCCCTTATGGATTCCCTGTCCGGCAGCGGGATGTAGATTTTGGTGTCGAAGCGGCCCGCTCTCATGAGTGCTCCGTCGAGTGAATCAGGCCTGTTGGTAGCTGCGATCACCATTACGCCATCTAGTGAATCCATACCGTCGATCTCGGTGAGCAGCTGGTTGATGATGCGGACTGAACCTTCGTTGCCGCTGCGCTTTCCGGCGATCGCGTCGATCTCGTCGAAGAAGATGATCGAAGGCTTTGTCTCGCGGGCATCCCTGAACTTACGTCTCAGGTTTTTCTCGGACTCGCCTATACCGGCTCCAAGCAGCTCTGGTCCATTGACCACATAGAAGTTGGCGTCGCTCTCATCAGCTGCGACCTTCGCGAAGAATGTCTTGCCGCATCCCGGAGGGCCGAAAAGAAGTATTCCCTTTGATGCCGGGATGCCGAACTGCTTGTACTTTTCTGCATTTCTGATAGGGCTCTCGATCTTGTCCTTGAGGACCTTCTTGACCTCATCCATACCTTTGATGTCATCCCAGGTGAGCTTTTTGGTTTCTTTTCCTGTGTTGTCCTGCTGCGCTGCGGATGAACGTACGTACTTCTTTCTGTAGAGTTCATAGCGCTCCTGCAGATCAAGTGTATATGAAGGTAATGTGTATGAGATCCTGTCAAGCAGGTCATTTACAGTGAGCTGCTTGAAGTCGTTTTCTCTGTAAGCATTCTCACAAACCGCCTTGATATCTGCACCGGTAAATCTTTCAGTATTCTTTACAAGCTTTTCGATCTCATCTTTGCTGAGGTTTGCCTTGCCCTTGAGATATTTATTGAAAAGAGCTCTCCTTCCTTCAGGATCCGGTGCTCCTACATAAATTATCCTGTCGAATCTGCCCGGTCTCATAGCTGCTTCGTCTATCATCTCAGGATTGTTTGTAGTTGCGACTACGAATACGTTTTTCAGCTCATTGAAGCCGTCCATCTGCGAAAGGAACACATTTATTATCGAGGTCTCATAGTTGTTCTCTGACTCAGTCCTTTTGCGCAGGAAAGCCTCTACCTCTTCGAAACAAATGATCGCCGGAGCCTTTGCCTTTGCCTGAGTGAATATATGCTTGAGGTTCTGCTCTGATTCACCGACCCACTTCGACATGAACTCGCTTGCGTTAACAAGAATAAGATTCATCTTGCTCTCGTTCGCTATGATCCTTGCGATAGTAGTTTTACCTGTTCCCGGAGGACCGTAAAGGAGCAATCCCTTGACAGGCCTCATGCCGGTCCTGGCAACCTTGTTGAATTCAGCTTTGTCAACATAAGGTTTTATTATATCCTGGATCTCCTGCTTTGTAGCTTCGTAGCCTGCAAGGCTGTCCCAGGTCTCTCCTGAATTTACTGCAGTAACTCTCGCAACAGCAGCCCCGGTGTTATTCCGGTTTTCAACTTCAATAGCGACTGCACTTGTCCACGGTCTGCTTACAATATAGCCTACCAGCAGGCCAATGACAGCTCCTCCGATCGGAAGCTGTACGTCTGCCTTGCATACTACCCTGATCACTACGTAAACGACAATTGTCAGGACGGTAAGGATAAGGAAACTAACTGCATCTATTACATCCTGATTCAGGGTCCTGATAAGTCTTGCCTTTACGAAGAGCCAGTGTGCGATAACGCCGAGTACAAGAAACGCCCCCAGTATAATAAGGAAATTCTGTATTCCTGCTGCCTGGAGGATCTGGTAGTCTCTCATAAGGTCGAAGCCGTTGAAAATGTCATCAAGCTTCCCCTGGTAAGGAACGAAGTTGAATCCTTCAGTATAAAGGAAGTTCGGCAGTCCGCTGGCACAGAAGAACAGGCTCCATGCTCCCCATAATGTTGAGAAAAATGCCGGCTTATACGAGTATTCATATTTTGAATACATGCAAAGTCCGAAAAACAGTATCGCAAAGCCTACCGGCTGGAGCGGAGATCCCGGAATGAATGAAAGAGGCATCATGATGGTTGCCCATGCAGTAGGGTGTGAACTGCTGTAGAGCAAAACCATAAGCAAGACAATTACTGCCGCCATGAGCCCGCTGATGTGGGATATAGCCATGAATGCCGCGATCGCTGCCAGAATTACTGAGAACGCAGGAACTGCATAAAATGCTAACCCTACTGCTGCTCCGCATGCCCAGCATGTACCCGAAGTCAGACCGCTTGTTGCCAGCAATATCTTGATGGCATACATTACCGTCAGCGCACCGATCGCATCCCAGAGCTTTGCATGGTACAGTCTGTCTATTGTTCTTCTGATGTTTTCTAAAGCTGTCATTACAATTGATATCCTTTCTCTTTTGTATATTATCGATGTCTGCGGCAGCAGACACCGCTATTCGCAGGCCGCAAAGTCAGGCCTTTTGCAGCGCAGAGGACTGCGTAGGTCTGCCGCGCGCTGCATGTCTATTTTTACTTATTGTAGCCCTGTGGGTTGTGGCTTTGCCAGTTCCAGGCGTCGCGGCAGATCTCATCGATGCCGCGGCTCGCCTCCCAGCCGAGCACGGCGCGTGCCTTGGAGGCATCGGCCCAGCTGTCCTGCACGTCGCCGGCTCGTCTGGCGCCTATTTCATAGGCGACAGCGTGCCCGCACGCGCGGCCGAAGGCCTCTACCATCTCGAGCACGCTGTACGGCGAGCCCGTACCCAGATTGAACACCTCAGTACCGCCGACAGCTTCTCCACTTTTTTCAGCCTCGTGCCTCTTTTCAATTATATATTCCGCCGCTTTCACATGTCCTTCCGCCAGGTCCATTACATGGATATAGTCCCTGCGGCATGTACCGTCTGGCGTATCATAGTCATCACCGAATACTGTCAGATGATCGCGTCTGCCGACTGCCACCTGCGAAATGTATGGCATCAGGTTGTTTGGGATTCCCTGCGGATCCTCACCCATCAGCCCGCTCTCGTGCGCGCCGACTGGATTGAAGTATCTCAGCAGCACCACAGACAGCGGTGTCTTCCACTCGTCAGTTCCGGCCTCTTTACCGGCTGCTTTCAGCTTTTCACATTCCACTGCACTCGCTTTCGCAGCGTCTGTCAGCATCTGCTCCTGCATCCACTTGGTCCAGCCATATGGGTTTGTGCACATGCCTTTCGGCGCATCTTCCGTGAACGGCGGCACGTTATCCTCTCCGTAAACAGTCGCCGAGCTCGAGAACACAATACTAGTAAGTCCCAGCTCTCTCATACACTCCAGCAGTGTCAGCGTCGTGTCGATGTTATTTCTGTAGTATTCAACAGGCAGTGCAACCGACTCGCCAACCGCCTTCAGACCTGCAAAGTGAATGATGCAGTCAGGCATCTCCGCCTTCAATATTTCCATCATGCGCTCTTTATCAGCAACGTCCGCCTCGTAGAGTGCCACCTTTTTTTCGGTGATCTTCTCAACACGTGCGATCGCCTCCGCTGAACTGTTGGCATAATTGTCCACGACAGCGACTTCATGCCCTGCATCGAGCATTGCTACTGCTGTGTGCGATCCTATGTATCCGGCTCCGCCGGTAAGTAAAGTCTTCATATATAACTCCTTTTCTTACATATAATTCGCATTATTGGTTTTGTCTGGCTTGTACAGCCACGCGTCTGTCCCCTATTTCTGTCCCGGCTGCATCTGCTACAGCTTGTCTGAGTCAAGAATTATCGTGAATGGTCCGTCGTTCAGAAGCTCAACGGCCATTTCCTCGCCGAACGACCCGGTCTGTACCACAGGCACACGCTCGCGGCACTTTTCTATTATGTATTCATAAAGAGCATTGGCGTGATCAGGCGAGCCCGCATTTACGAACGATGGTCTGTTGCCCTTTTTGCAGTTGGCGTACAGCGTGAACTGCGACACCAGCAGCAGCTCTCCGTCGACATCGGCCAGAGAAAGGTTTGTCTTTCCCTCTGCATCCCTGTTGATGCGCAGCTCGATCATCTTATCGACCATCTTGTCTGCGATGGTCTCATCATCCGCATCGCAGGCACCGATCAGTACCATATAGCCACGTCCGATCTTTCCGACCACTTCATCGCCAATTGTCACTGATGCGTGCTTAACTCTTTGTATAACGAATCTCATTTAAATACCTCCGGATCAGACTGCATTATGCAGCCGATAGTCTCTAACTTTTTAATTATACCATGTAAAGGAGCTTTGTCATATCTGCGTATTTCCTGTATTCTTCCTGCTGTCTGCATTTCATCATCGTCCCGGTTATGCACTTCTACCTTGTCCCCGCTATGCGCCTCAGCCTTGTCCCAGCTATGCGCTTCGGCCTTGTTCCATCTATGCACCTCAGCCTTATCTCAGCTATGATCCGTTTCTATGTAAATATATGCTTTGAGGGCTTGGGGTCTCTCCGCTGTAGCAGGTTTCCGGTATAAGTCCGGCATCTATGCCGCCCTTGTACGGATCAGACTGTCCTTTATACCCCAGCACATGCGCGCCGCCGGCATCATAGCGGGTGATCACTATACGGTCGCTGTATATTTCAAAGATGGTTCCTGTGAGAGTCTCGTCGGCGGCGCTATACAGATCCTTTTCGCCCGCAGCGTGCTCTTCGGGACCGCAGTTCATATAGTAGCCGACATATCCGGCATTCAGGTATGTAAACCTGAGTTTTTCTTCAGTATATGCATCTGTATTTGGCTTCTCTTCGCTGAACCCCGGTATCAGGATCGTATCGCCTTTCGCCTTGTAAACACTGCTTCCGCCAATATAGCAGTCCCAGCCCTTGGAGTGATTGTGCCCGAAAAGATAGATGATATCCAGCTCCTTCGCGGCCTCATTAACCACATCAAACACTAGCGATGAATAAAGATTGTCTCCTGTCGTATGCCTCGACGATGTCCTTGCGGTGAAATGCAGCGGTACATGCCCTGCTATGAACACCGGCCTTGTCCCTCCCTTGCTTATGAGCTCATCAAAGCACTCTTTCATATCCGCTGAAGATCTGCGGACTTTCGCCAGACATCCCGGCACCTTGCCCTGCTTCCAAGGAAAGTCCTCTTCTGTATTGAGTACATATATAAGATAATCCCCGCAGTCGAGCAAACCGCTTGGGGTGATCTGCTCTGTCATCCTGTCATGATTGCCCTGCACGAACAGAATCCTGTCGGCAGTCTTCGTATCGGATCTGGCTTCTGTGCCGGCTCTCATATCTGCCGTTTCTTCTGCACCGGTTTTTGTGCCTGCACTTTCGTCTGCGCCGTTGCCGGTCTCCCCGCTGATGCCGGCGCACTCTTCCATTATTATTTTCCGGATCTCTTTGATCGATTCGTCTGGGCTCAGCTGATAATCATGGAGCTTTGCATCATTCGTATAGTCGCCGCATATGACTGCACGATCAACGCTTTTGCCATCAGCTTTTGCGGCCTCAAGCACTGCCCGCAAAGTATCTGCCGGCGTGTCAAAGCCTTCTTCCGCCTGATAATCCGATGCAAAGAAGACCGTCGCGAGCAGCTCATCTTCCGCAGGCTCGCTCACGTCCCCGCCAGATTCAGACTGCTCTGTCTGCTTTATATACTCCTCTGCATGCTGAGTCTGCTTAACCCCATCACCGGTTTTGTTGATTCTGAAGATCACAAAGGAGGCCGCCGCAACAGCGATCAGCAGTATCATTATTAAAGTCAGCTTAGCCTGTTTTTTCATTTCTTATATAATCGTAAAAGTTCCTTTTTTATCAACACATATTATACTCTATGGAAAGGAAAGAAAAAATCGAGCCGGGGAAGCGCTTTACTTTCTCCAACTCGATTTTCTTCTATTTATTAATGTATAGTTGTGGCTTATACCAATGTCAGCTGCTCGCTGCCGTCGGCTCCTACATTAGGGTCTTTCGGCGCCTTTGCCTTCTTGTCGGCCGGCTTCTGCGCCGAATCCTCGTCGACTACCTTCGCGAAGGAGACGATGCGGTTGCCTTTTTCTACCTTCATTATCTTGACGCCCTGTGTGGTGCGGCCAAGTGTGCTGACTTCATCTGCGCGTATTCTGATGATAACACCGTTCGAGTTGATCACCATAACTTCGTCATCTTCGCTTACGAGAGTCGCGCCGACCAGCAGACCCGTCTTGCTGAACTTGGTCTTGTCGTAAGTCGCTACGCCTTTGCCGCCGCGAGCCTGCAGTCTGTACTCTTCGAGCGGTGTTCTCTTGCCGAAGCCGTTCTCAGTGATGACGAGCATCTTGCGTGTCTGGTCGATGTCGAGTTCCATGGAAACGACTTCGTCGCCCTTCTCGAGCAGGATCGCCCTGACTCCGCCTGCGTTACGGCCCATCGGTCTGACGTCCTTCTCGCTGAACGCGATCGCTTTGCCCTGCTTGGTGACTACGAGCACGTTCTCGTCGCCGTTAGCCAGCGCGACGCTTATCAGCTTGTCGCCCTCTTTGAGCGTGATAGCGATGAGGCCCGTCTTGCGGTTGGTGTCGAACTCGCTCATCGGAGTCTTCTTGATGGTACCCTGCTTGGTGACCATCACGAGGCACTCGTCAGCGTTGAATTCTCTGACCGGGATCATGGCCGTTACGCGCTCGGTCGAGTTGAGATTGAGGAAGTTGATGACAGGCGTGCCCTTGGCCGTCCGCGACGCTTCCGGAATCTCGTATGCTTTTATCTTATAGACGCGACCCATGTCAGTAAAGAACATGAGGTAGTCGTGCGTGCTGGTGATTATGAGGTCGCGGACGAAGTCGCTCTCGCGCGTGGTGAGTCCGACTATGCCCTTGCCTCCGCGCCGCTGCGCCTTGTAGGTGTCAGCCGGCACTCTCTTGACGTATCCGAGGTGTGTCAGAGTGATTGCGACATCCTCTTCATCGATCAGCGCCTCTTCATCGAGCTCGCCCTCATCTGCCACGATCTTGGTGCGGCGCGGATCTCCCCACTTGCCCTTGATCTCGAGCAGCTCGTCCTTGATAACGCCCATCAGCTTGTGCTCGTCTGCGAGCAGGCTCTTGTAGTACGCGATCTTCTTGAGGAGCTCGTTGTACTCGGCCTGGATCTTCTCGCGTTCGAGGCCCTGCAGCTTGGCAAGCCTCATGTCGAGTATCGCCTGCGCCTGGATCTCGCTGAGCCCGAACCTGATCATCAGTTTTTCCTTGGCGTCGTTGTATGACGAGCGAATGGTCGCGATGACCTCGTCGATATTGTCGAGCGCAATGATCAAGCCCTCCAAAATGTGGGCTCTCGCCTCTGCCTTCGCGAGGTCGAAGCGCGTTCTGCGCGTAACGACCACTTTCTGATGCTTGAGGTATTCCTCGAGGATCTGCTTAAGGTTGAGGATCTTCGGTTCGCCGTCGACCAGCGCCAGCATGATCATGCTGAACGAGGTCTGCAGCGCGGTGTGCTTGTAGAGTCTGTTGAGAATGACGTTCGGATTTACATCTTTCTTAAGCTCTATGACGATGCGCGTTCCTTCGCGGTTCGATTCGTCGCGAATCGCCGAAATACCCTCGACTCTCTTGTCCTTGACGAGTTCGGCCATCGACTCGATGAGCCTTGCCTTGTTGACCTGGAACGGGATCTCGCTGACGATGATGCGCATACGTCCGCGCTTGTCCTCTTCGATCTCGCATACCGAGCGGACGTTGACCTTGCCCTGTCCTGTGAGATATGCATCGCGCGCGGCGTGCTTGCCGAGGATGATGGCTCCCGTCGGGAAGTCCGGCCCCTTGATGATGCGTGCGAGGTCTTCGATGGAGCTTTCGGGCTCATCGATGAGCTTAACACAGGCATCGATCGTCTCGCCGAGGTTGTGCGGCGGGATCGATGTTGCCATTCCGACCGCGATACCGTTGCTGCCGTTGATCAGCAGGTTCGGTACTCTCGCAGGGAGCACCTCCGGCTCTTTCTCCTCGCCGTCGTAGTTGTCCATGAAATCGACGGTGTCTTTCTCTATGTCTCGTACCATCTGCAGTGAGAACGGTGACATCCTGGCCTCGGTGTATCTCGAAGCCGCGGCGCCGTCTCCGTCGACCGAGCCGAAGTTTCCGTGACCGTCAACGAGCGGGTATCTTGTGGAGAAGTCCTGTGCCATCTTGACCATCGCGTCGTAGATGGAACTGTCGCCGTGCGGGTGGTATTTACCCATTACTTCGCCGACGATACGCGCGGATTTCTTATGTGGTTTGTCCGGCGTGATGCCGAGGGAGTGCATACCGTACAGGATCCTCCTGTGGACCGGCTTGAGTCCATCGCGCACGTCCGGGAGAGCACGTCCGACGATTACGCTCATCGCATAGTCGATGTACGAGTTTTTCATCTCGTCGTATATCTCATGCTCGATTATTGTGCTGTTGTCTAGTAAATTAGCCATTCTTTAGTCCTTATGCGGCCGCTGCTACCCCGGAGCATATCCCTCCGGCGCGCGGCCTCAACTGTATTAAATATCCAAGTTCTTAACGTAACGCGCGTTTTCTTCGATGAAGGCCTTGCGCGGCGGTACCTTATCTCCCATCAGGGTGGTGAATATCTCGTCGGCGGCCTGTGCGTCTTCGACTGTGATGCGCACAAGTGTGCGGTGGTCATAGTCCATCGTGGTCTCCCAGAGCTGGTTGAAGTCCATCTCACCGAGACCCTTGTAACGCTGAATCTCTATCTTGTTGTTACTGCCCTTACCCTTGAGCTCGGCGAGCAGTTTCTCCTGCTCAGCATCCGAATAGGTGTACCATATCTGCTTGCCCTGCTTTACTCTGAAGAGCGGCGGTTGTGCCGCGTACACATATCCGCCTTCTACCAGCGGTGTCATGTATCTGAAGAAGAATGTCAGCAGAAGCGTCCTGATATGCGCTCCGTCGACGTCAGCATCTGTCATGATGATGATCTTGTGGTAGCGGAGCTTGTCGAGGTCGAAGTCCTTGCCAACATTGCAGCCAAACGCGGTGATCATGTTCTTGATCTCTTCGGAGCTGAGGACTCTGTCGAGTCTTGCCTTCTCAACGTTGAGGATCTTACCTCTGAGCGGCAGAACTGCCTGACGTTTTCTGTCGCGTCCCTGCTTTGCGGAACCGCCTGCGGAATCACCCTCTACGAGGAAGATCTCGCTGAGTGCAGGATCCTTTTCGGAGCAGTCTGCGAGCTTGCCCGGGAGCGATGTGGTCTCGAGCACGGACGTCTTACGCGTGATCTCGCGGGCCTTGCGTGCAGCCTCACGCGCGCGCTGAGCCTTGAGGCATTTGTCGATGATGACTCTCGCCTGTTTCGGGTTCTCCTCGAGGAAGTATGTCAGCTGTTCTGTCGTGTTGGTCTCGACAAAGCCTTTTACCTCGGCGTTACCGAGCTTGGCCTTCGTCTGACCCTCGAACTGCGGATTTGTCAGCTTGACCGAAACGACTGCAGTCAGACCTTCTCTGACATCGTCGCCCAGCAGCGCGTCTTCGTTCTCTTTGATGAACTTATTGCGCTTTGCGTAGTCGTTGATGGTCCTTGTGAGCGCGGACTTGAAGCCAACCTCGTGGAAACCGCCCTCGTTTGTGTGGATGTTGTTCGCGAACGAGAGGATGTTTTCGCTGTATCTGTCGGTATACTGCAGCGCCACCTCAACGGAGTAACCCTTCTTCTCTGCTTCGTAATAGAAGATAGTCGGGTTGACCGCGTCTTTGTTGTGGTTGAGATACTCAACGAACTCCTTGATACCGCCTTCAAAGCAGAAGTGATCTTTTGTCTGCGGGCTGACTCTTCTGTCGACGAGGTCTATGGTGAGACCTTTGTTGAGAAATGCCATCTCGCGAAGTCTGCGCTGGAGCGTGCCGTAATCGTAGACTGTCTCGTCGAAGATCTCAGGATCCGGCCAGAACTGTGTCTTTGAGCCGGTCTTGCCGCTCTTGTACTCGCCAACGACTGTGAGCTCTGTGGAGCGCTCGCCCTTGAAGTACTCCTGCTGATAAATCTTGTTGTTACGTCTGACCTGCACCACCATGTGTGTTGAAAGCGCGTTTACGACGGACGCGCCGACGCCATGCAGACCGCCGGATACCTTGTATCCTCCACCACCGAACTTGCCGCCGGCGTGCAGTTGAGTATGAATAACCTCAACTGCCGGTATGCCCATCTTCGGGTGGATGTCCACCGGCATACCGCGTCCGTCGTCCTGCACTATAATAGAGTTGTCCGGCTCGATGCTGACGCTTATATTCTTACAATATCCTGCGAGTGCTTCGTCGACTGAGTTATCTACTATCTCATATACCAGATGGTGGAGTCCCGCCGGACCCGTACTTCCGATATACATTCCCGGTCTTAATCGTACCGGTTTGAGACCCTCCAGAACCTCAATCTGACTGGCACTGTATTCCTGTTGTTTTGCCATTCTTTTTTCCTTTTTCAGATACTTTTCGAAGCTAATGTCCGATAAAATATTCGCTGCCAACTATTAGCTTTTTTATTATTATTCCATACGCAGAGAGCGCCCTTTAAAATTAAAATCCCTTACATGAAAAAACGGGCGTAGCACCCCTGTGTTTCTGCCCAAATTTTACCATATAAGCGATTTTATTGCAACTTTTTACACAAGATGTTGTGATTTCGAAAAAATCGCTTAAATCGACAATTTTCGCCCGAAATTCTGCATCGGTTGCCCAAAACCCAGTATTTTCAAGTTCTACAGAACTTTCTGAACAAGCATTCTTTTGTGTCTGAAAAGAACCTATAAAAGAGTATTAAAAAAGGTATATTTTGTACTTCAAAATAAACGTTCCAATGACGAAAAACACCCTTCTTTCACTTTTGCAGCCGCCTCTGTTTCAATATTTGTCCACGCGGGTCACGGTGCCGTCTTCGATGCGGAAGAGCGTGCCGCCGCGGAGGTCTTTGATGACCTCTTCATTCAGCTCAGCCGAGGTGATGAAGAGCTGCACATCATCTATTTCGCTCACGAGGAACCTCTGTCTGTCGAGGTCGAGTTCCGACAGCACGTCATCGAGGAGCAAAACCGGCGGCTCGTCGAGTATCTGCCTGGCTATCCTGATCTCGGCCAGCTTAAGAGACAATGCGATGGTGCGCTGCTGTCCCTGCGACCCGTACTTCTTGGCATCCTTGCCGTTGATGTAGAACTCAATGTCATCGCGGTGCGGGCCAAGGCTGGCATAGCCGTTGTATATGTCGCGATCGCGGTTGTGGTAGATCTGGCTGTATAGTATCTCGCGTCCCTCGGTGCCGGTGACAAAATTGCAGGCTGTCTTGTACTCGATCTTCAGCTCCTCCCTGCCGCCGGAGATCTTGCTCATTATCTCGCCCGCTTCACTGCTGAGCATCTCAGCAAACTCTCTGCGGGACCTGATGATTTCGTATCCCGAGTCGGCCAGCTGGCGGTCGTAGATGTCCATCATGTCTTCGTTGTACCGGCGGCTGTTGTCGTACGGGCTGCGCTCAAAGATCTCATCGGCGCGCGCGTCATTGAGGCTCAGATTGTCGGCACGGCTGAAAGTTTTCTTCTTTACATTAAAGTAGCCCTTTAGCAGCGCGTTCTTCTCGCGCAGTGCCTCGTTGTATCTGCGCAGCGCGTCGTAATACATCGGCCTCATCTGCGAAAGTTCACGGTTTATGAAGGCGCGCCTCCTGTCCGGACTGTCCTTGATTATGCGTAAATCGTCCGGCGAAAAGATAATAACAACTACGTTATTCAGCAACTCGGTCGTCTTGCGGATGAGCTTGCCATCCTTCTTGATCATCTTTTTGCCGTCAGATCTTATAACAATATTAATATTTTTATCAATATCTTCGGAATTTATGTATGTACTGACCCTCGCGGAGCTCTCACCGAACATTATAAGGTCGGCGGAATTGCTCGTGCGGAAGCTTCTCGCAAAGGCGGTCAGGTAAATCGCCTCGATGAGGTTGGTCTTGCCCTGCGCGTTCTCTCCGACGATGATGTTGCGGCTCTCGTCGAAGTCAAGTTCGAGGTTTTTATAGTTTCTGAAGTTTTCGAGAATGATGCTGTTTATTTTCATAGTGTGCTTTTTTCTATCGGAGGAGCTCTGCCGACGGAGATCAATTGTTTCTACCTTGCGGCAACGCCGTTTCATTCAGTAGAACAATTCTATCGAAGGAGCCTCGCCGACGGAGATCAATTGTTTCTACCTTACGGCAACGCCGTCATATTCGGTAGAAACAATTATAACATATTATTTATTATGCGGAATGTGGTATACTTGTACGGTAAAACTAATTCTATTAGTTAAGGAGACGGGGAAAAGATATGAATAATAAAAAAGGCGGATTTGGTGCTAAGCTTCTGCTGGTGCTCATTCTGATGATTGCTTCTGCAGTCGGTGGTGCTTACGGATATCGCGTGCTCGACGGCAAGATGGCTGCGCGTGACGCAGTCAAGGCAATAGAGAATGTTGATATTTCTGATTACGATGATTCCGAGCAGAGTGTTATCCAGGGTTATGTCGACAACGCAAAGAAAGACATCGAGACGGCCAAGACCCGCAAAGAGGTCTATGAGGTAATCAGCGAATTCATCGCAAATGTTGACAAAGTGCAGACTGCTAACGAGAAAAAACTCGAGGAAGCTCTCAAGGCTGCTGAAGAGGCAAAGCAGAAATACGGCAACGGTAATAACAGCAACAACAATAACAATAGTAACAGTAATAGCAATAACAGCAATAATAACAGCTACAACAGCAATAACAATAATCAGAATGACGATCTTTCATATGATAATGATACATCGTCCAACAACAGCGGCAATTATAAAAGCAATGAGCTGAACAACAGCAATGATACCGAGGAAGAAAAAGGAGGATTTCTGAACAGTCTTATCGGCGGACTTGCAAGTGATTCAGACGGAAACTAAAACAAGCTGCAGCATCATTACAATAAGAAGGAGTATATAAAAATGAAAAAAAGAACCATTATAGTATTGATGATCATGGCTGTTATCACCGCAATGTGCTTCACTGCATGCGGTAAGAAAGCAGCTCCGACTCTTGAGTCATACATAAATGATCATCCGGAGGTAAAGTCTGAAATCGACGAGCAGATGGGAACAGAAGGTTTGCAGGGCGTCACGATCGAATTCAGCGGCAACGAAATGGTCTATAATTTTGATCTTGCCAGCATGCAGAATGTTACTGAAGAAGTAGCAAAGTCTGAGGAAACTAAGGCTGCCCTTGATCAGGGTCTTGAAGCACAGAGCGCTACATTCGTAAATGTTGCCAACACTATACTTGATACACTGAAGCAGGACGGTGCTGAAATCGAGACTGTACAGGTAACGGTCAATTACAAATACGGTGATGAACTGATCACAACTCGCACATTTGATGCAGATCCGAATGCTGCTCCGGCTGTAGATGCTGAAGAACCGGCTGAAGACGCTGCTGACGCTGCAGAAGATGCTGCTGAAGGTGCAGCCGAAGATGCAGCTGATGGCGCTGCTGAAGAAGCTGAACCAGCACCTGAAGGCTAATAACTAAAAAGCTAAATAAAGGCAAAACAACAGCGGCTGCGCATTGGCGCAGCCGCTTTCATTTGTCTCTTTATTACTTGGTTTCGATGATGACCTTGCGGTATGGATCTTTGCCCTCACTTCTGGTCTTTACGTTCGGGTGGTTCTGCAGTGTGCAGTGGATCACCTTTCTCTCGTAAGGATTCATAGGCTCAAGCGTTGTAGGTCTTCCGCTTCTCTCTACCTTGCCCGCGAGGCGGTTCGCAAGGTTTACGAGTGTCTTTTCTCTCTTTGCTCTGTAGTTCTCTGCGTCGAGGATAACTCTGATGTACTTGTCAGAGTCCTTGTTGACTACGTAGCTTGCAAGGCACTGGACTGCGTCGAGGGTGGATCCTCTCTTGCCGATGATCGTTCCGGTATCCTTACCGGTGATTTCTACGAATACCAGCTCATCATTTGCTTTTACGCTGAAGTCGAGATCGATTCCCATCTGTGTGGCAATATCTCTAAGGAAAGCTTCCAGTGGATGATCTTTCGCAGGCTCGAGCTTCTTAACTTCATAAAGCATAGTGTCTTCGAGCGACAGGCTGTACTTCTTTTTAGTCTTACGGCTCTTCTCTTTATTGCGAGCTCTTTCTCTTGCTTTTGCGTCTTCCCTTTCTTCTGCTTCGAACTTGTCGTAATCTGCTCTTACTTCGTCAGGCAGCTTCAGCGCGGTATTCTCCGGCAGACCTGCAAGTATAGCATCTAAATCGTCAAAAGTTGATTTCTTAGTGGTTGACGGCTCTGCTTCTCTGGCGGTTACCCTTACTCTCGCCAGTTTGGAGCCAATTCCGAGGAATCCGTTAGATGATTCTTCGAGCACCTCAATCTCTGCGTCCTCTCTGCTGATTTTGAGTTCCTTAAGAGCGAGATCTACGGCAGTGTCAACATCGACTCCCCATTTTTCTGAAGATCTCATTTATTAATAACTTCCTTTCATTCTAGCTCTCTTCTTCCTGGCGAGCTCTTTCTCTGCTCTCTCGACGAGCTTCTTCTGTTCTTTCTCGGTGTTCATCTGATCCTTGATCTTGTTGATCCTGATGTTAAAGAAAATCTGCATGAACTGACCGCCGGCCCAGTAGATCGCAAGTCCTGCCGGATACGATCTTGCCAGCCAGAGGATGCTCAGAGGGAAGAAATATTTCATGATCGCATTCATTGCCTTCTGCTGTCCAGGGTTTGCGCCCGGCTGCTGCATGTTCATCGCGCTGTTCATGCTGAAAGCGAAGAACGTTGCAAGACCTGCTGCTATTGGCAGTATCCAGAGGTCAGGCTGCGCGAGGTCTTTGATCCAGAGGAATGACTCGTGGTTTGCAAACATCAGCGATGGATCATTAGGCATGTACTTCATCGGATTTCTGAGGAGCGCGAACAGTCCCATGATAATAGGAAACTGAATGAGCATCGGAAGACAGCCGCTCATCGGATTGAATCCGGTCTCAGCGTACAGCTTCTGCATCTCTTCATTCATCTTCTCCTGATCGCCGGCATATCTCTTCTGTATCTCTTTCGCTTTATCCGACATCTCGGACATATTAGCAGTCGACTTGATCTGCTTAGCGTACATAGGATAGAGAACAAGCTTAACGATAACCGTAAGGATAATGAGAGAGATTCCGTAATTGCCCACCAGTCTGTATATCAGCGCAAGCAGATATCCGATAGGTTTTGCAATAATTCCCATTTACTTCTCCGTTCTTGTGGTAAAACTCAGCTTTTTACGGTACGGGATCATATCCTCCCGGGCGGCCCGGATGACATCTGAGTATTCTTTTGATACCCAGCCAGCTCCCCTTGAGTGCTCCGTACTTTTCTACAGCCTGTATAAAGTACGCACTGCACGTAGGAGTATACCGGCAATGTGCTCCTATATACGGAGATATACCGATCTGGTATGCCCTTACCAATGCTATGAGTATTCTTTGGATGATAGTCTTATTACTTTTCATTGCTGCTGCCTGTGAGGATCCCGGCGCTTTTAAGCGTTTTTTTCAGCTGCCTTTCCACCTCAGGTTCTTTACTTTCTGTTATAGGAGCACGCGCCACAAATATTATGTCGTACCCGCTTTGAATATTCGGCTCGACAGCCTTGTATGCTGCTCTCATAAGCCTGCGTGACCTGTTTCTTTCTACCGAATTACCAACTTTCTTACTTGCTACGAATGCAGTCCTGGTAAATTTAAGTCCATTCCTTCTGTAAAGGATCACCGCAAATCTGCTTCCTTTGGACTTTCCCTGCTTATATACCCGTGAAAAGTCACTCTGTTTTCGCAATGTGAGCTCGCTGTGATCTCTCATTCAGACACCAATTCAATTAAGTAAAATAAATTTAAGAAAATTAAACAGTAAGAGATTTTCTTCCTCTTGCTCTTCTTCTCTTGAGTACCTTACGTCCGTTAGCTGTAGCCATTCTCTTGCGGAAACCGTGCTCTTTAAGTCTCTGCCTTTTCTTAGGCTGATAAGTTCTTTTCATGTCTTACTCCTTTATCTTTTTATATCAATGTAGATTATTATTATGTGTGCCCTCTGAATTCCATGAGCACATAGACCAATGAATTATAGACTATAAGCCTTGGAAAGTCAACAAAATTGAGACCTGGTAGTTCTTTATGCTGTCATTTATCTACATATTGATATATATTCCTCAAATTAAACTAAAAATAAACAAGATATAGATAAATCATATTACATGACAATAAAAATCATAGCTGATCAGTGATACACAATAATAGTCCAAACTCTATTAATTTCATTATTAGAAAGACTACTGATCAATTTAAAAAACATGGATAATTATTGATAATAATTTCACCTTTTATTTTTCTAAATTTTATACATAATCTGTCAAAAAATGGGTTATGCACAATATGTAGTAGGGAGGTTTAGTTATTAACAACTTTATCAACAATATGTGGAAAACTTATTTTTTGAATCCTAATTATTAGCTTATTTTAACCCTTTTTTGCCCTTTGCATGTGTGGAAAACTTTATGTAAAATGTGTTCATAAGGACGGAGACTATAGAATTGGATAAGAACAAGATATGGGGGACTACCCTCAATTTTCTTAAAGATAATAATACGAGTCTAAGTTACAATACCTGGCTGGCTCCTCTCACGATTCATCACATAGAGGAGGATGCAGGTATTATTTATCTTGCCTGGCCAAATCAGGCCAAACTTATCACACATATAAATGACCACTATCTTCCGCAGATAGAAAATGCTATCAACAGCAGCACGGATAAAAAATATAAAGTAGTCATAAAGCCTGATAAGGAATACGAGATAACAAAAATAGACACTTCAAGGATGAAAAACACCTTCAATCAGGAGAAGCTTTTCAATCCTCGTTTTAACTTTGAAAATTTTATAGTCGGAAATTCAAATAAATATGCTCATGCTGTATCCGTTGCAGTAGCTGAATCTCCTGGCGATATATACAATCCTCTTTTTATTTACGGAGGTTCGGGTCTCGGAAAGACTCATCTGATGCAGTCCATTGGAGTACAGATCATAAGAAATAATCCAGAAACAAAAGTACTTTATGTTTCATCGGAAATGTTCACAAATGAGTATATTACTGCTATCAAAGAGAATAAAACGAGAGTTTTCCGCAATAAATACCGCAAGCTGGATGTTCTTTTGATTGATGATATTCAGTTTATTGAAGGTAAGGAGCAGACTCAGGAAGAATTTTTCCATACTTTCGAGTCTCTTTATCATAATAATAAGCAGATCGTTATTACGAGCGACTGCCCTCCGGTCAATCTTAAAGGTCTCGACGAAAGACTTCGTACGAGATTCAGCTGGAATATGATAGCAGATATCCAGCCGCCTGATTACGAAACAAGAGTCGCAATTTTAAGAAATCTCGCCGAAAAATCAGATATTGAAGTTACCGGTGAAGTAAGTGACGTACTTAGTCTTATAGCTGACCAGGTAAAAGATAATATCCGTGAACTTGAAGGAGCTTACAACAGAGTAGTCGGTCTTTCACAGCTTCTAAATGAACCTATAAATGTTGATAATGCACGCAGCATTTTAAAGGATATCATCAAGGATAATGAGCAGGCTGTTGCTCCTGAAAGAATAAGATCCATAGTTGCAAATCACTATAAAATAAAGATAGCTGACATGGATTCACCTAAAAGAAATGCTGAGATCACTCTTCCAAGACAGGTTGCAATGTACCTTTGCAGGGAAGAAACAGATCTTTCTCTTCCTAAAATAGGAAAGCTTTTCGGAAACAGACATTATTCAACAGTTATTCATGCTATTGAAAAGATTGAAGAGCAGCTAAAATATGATGAGATTCTTTATGAGAATGTAGAAACCATAAGAGCAAAGCTTCAATCCAGAAAAAGATAGTATTAATAATATAAAAAAATATAAAGTTCCTCACTAGGGTACGCCTCTCGGCTCAAAATTTGCTACTCATCGGTTTAGGGCTCGAGCTTCGCAAGATTATTAACATTATAGATTTCAGTTTTTAATACATTTATCATCATATAAAAAACTCTTTGAAAGCATAGAAAATAAATGCTTTCATGAGTTATCCACATAATCAACAAGACATACTATTAATACTATAAAAATATATATAAATATAATGTGATATGATACAGTCATCTGAAGACTGTAAAAATGAATTCACTAAAGAAAGAGGTATCATTATGAAAATTTATTGCAACAGAACAGAATTGAATAAAGCTCTCAATAATGTATCTCATTCAGTTCCGGTAAGAACTACATCAAATATTCTTGAAGGAATACTTGTAAATGTAGAAGAAGGAAAGATGTTCCTCACAGCAACTGATACAAATATGACGACTGAAACAGTCATTAATGCCAATGCTGAGGGAATATGCGAATTCGTTGTTCCTGCAAAACTTTTCAGTGCTATCATTTCTAAACTTCCTGAAGATGAAATGATGATTGATTATGACGGTGATAAATCAAAGATAAACATTAAATGTGCAGGATCAAATTCAGAAATAATATGCTTCAGAGGAGATGAATATCCTAAGCTTTTCATAGATGAAGGTGAAAATGAGATATTCCTGGATAAGGATGATGTAAAGAAGCTTATTAAAAAGACAGCTTTCAGTGCTTCAACTGATGAATTTAACAGGATCATCACCGGTGTTCTTCTTGAAATCAAAGACGGACACATGAAGATGGTAGGAGTTGATCCTTACAGAATAGCTGCATATAAGATAGATGTTGATAATAAAGAAAATATAAGTGTTATTATTCCGGCAAAACTTATCATTGAAGTAGGAAAGTTTATAAATGATGACGGTGATTCAAAGATGAGTTTTGAAGTAGTCGATAATAAAGTTGTACTGAAATTTGATAATAATAAAGTAATAATAAACACCTATTCCGGTAAATTCATCGATTACGAGAGAATCCTCAATAAAGAAGGTAATATAAATGTACGCGTAAAGAGAGATGATCTTCTTAAGAGTACAGAAAGAGCATCACTCCTGGCTTCGGTACAGAATAACAATCTCATAAGATTCAATATAGGAAAGGATATGATCTTTATTACTTCTTTGAATGAAGAGGGCAATATCGAAGAAAAAGTTGAAATAATCAATGATGGAGAAGATTTAAATATTGGAATCAATTCAAGATATTTAAAGGATGCTCTGAGTGTCATAGAAGATGAAGAAATAAATATAAACTTCAAAGACAGTGTGAGTCCTGTAATCATCAAACCTCTTAAAGGAGATAAATATACATATCTGATCCTGCCTATAAGAATGAATTAATTATATAAGATTAAAGCCCCGTTTTTAAAACGGGGCTGATTTTATTTTATAAAGAGTTTTTATATTTTTTATTTATAAAATGGTTTGATTTACAGAATTCACAGGCTGTCTGTGATGCGATCTTTGCATTATTGAAGACCAGTTTTATGTTTGATTCGAGGCTGTCTCCTCCTGTGATTTCTTTTACTTTTGCGAGCAGGAATGGTGTAGTCTCTTTTCCTTTGATTCCGAGATCAATGCATTCCTGTATAGCCTGGTCTATCGCAGGATCTATAACATCTGGATCCATTGAATACTCATCCGGAATAGGATTTCCTACCAGAACTCCGCCTTTCATTCTAAGCTCCATGTGTGTTTTGAAAAATGCTGCTAGTTCGGCAGGTGAATCGACTCTGTAGTCGACTTTATATCCGCTTTTGCTTGTATAGAATGCAGGCATGTCTTCAGTACCCATTCCTATTACAGGAACTCCTTTTGTTTCAAGGTATTCAAGTGTAAGTCCTATGTCGAGTATAGATTTACATCCGGCACATACTACCATAACAGGTGTCTGAGCGAGCTCTTCAAGATCAGCGCTGATATCCATAGTGACTTCAGCTCCTCTGTGTACTCCGCCTATGCCGCCGGTCGCAAATATATTTATACCGGCCATATGAGCAATCATCATTGTAGTTGTTACTGTGCAGGCTCCGTCAAGACCTTTTGCGCAAAGCATTGCTAAATCGCGCCTTGAAGCTTTTGCAATTTCAGGACCCTTTTTTCCAAAGTATTCGATTTCGTCAGGAGTAAGTCCGGCTTTGAGTCTTCCGCCGATAATTGCGATAGTTGCAGGTGTTGCGCCGTTTTCCCTTACTATTTTTTCAACTGCGAGAGCTGTCTCAACATTCTGCGGATAAGGCATTCCATGCGAGATTATAGTGGATTCAAGAGCGACAACAGGTTTGCCGGCGTCGAGTGCTGCTTTTACCTCTTTGCTTATATCCAGATATTTGTTCATTTCTAATATTCTCCTTCTCTATACTCTTCTATTTCATGAATAGCTACATTCTGTTTTCTTATCTTTTTAATGAGTTTACTGCTCATTTCAGGGTGGATAGTTGCATCCACGGATATAGTGGCAGAGGCTGCTGCGTTTGCTGCCATAGCAGGTTCTGTCAGTCCGTCTCCTTCTTCATTGAGAGAAGACCATACTATTGCTGCCATAGCAGAGTCGCCGGCGCCCGTGGTACATCTGACCGTTACAGGATATCTGTCTGCCATTATTGCATGATCCTTATCAGCTGCAATCATGCCTTCAGGACCCATGGAAATGAAAACTCTTCTTACTCCCTGACTTATAAGAGCCCGCGCGGCCTCAAGACAGTCATATTCGCTTTCTATTATCATGTCTGTCAGAAATTCGGCTTCGAGCAGATTAGGTTTAAGAGTATCTATTCCGTCAAGATGACCTTTTATCTTATCTGCGTGCGAAACAGATACAGTATCCATATAAAGAGGGACTTCACATATATCTTTAAGTTTCAGAATAGTCTCCTGCGACAGATTGCAGTCAGCAACTACAACTGCCGATGAATTGATAACATCTTTGATAGATTCAATGTATTCAGGAGTTATGTGTTTTACTATGTCAACGTGAGACAGAGCCAGCTCCATCTCTCCTTTTTCATCATTGATGAAAAGGTAAATAGAGGAAGACCCTCCGGGCACCACAACGGAAAGACTTGTGTCCATACCGGTGCCTTCGCATCTTTTTAACATTTCCATTCCGAGGGTGTCGTCCCCGACAGCGGTCACAAACTCGACATCAATTCCTAACATTGTCATATTATGAGCAATGTTTCTGGCAACGCCTCCGTAACTCATCTTTATGATACCGGGATTTGAATCACCTGGAATGAGAGGCTTATATGGGGTACCTCCTATATCTATATTGGCCGCCCCGATTACTACCGCATATTTTTTGTTTTCCATAATTTTATTCAGTAATTTATTTTTTTTAATATATTACGATTACGGCTGCTTTGTAGTTACTTAATAAAATGAATGGTATGTTTTTAATTGCTTTCTGATTGTTCTTTTATGCGCTGTTTCCAGCATTTATGGCACATTGCCGTATATCTGTCGTTTCCGCCGAGCACTACCTGATCGCCTTCGGTAATGATGCGGCCGTTATCATCGAATCTTGCGTTTACTGTTGCCTTACGTCCGCACTCGCATATCGTTTTTATCTCAGTTATGGAATCCGCAAGTTCCATCAGTCTCTGTGCTCCCGGAAAGAAATGCGTCAGAAAATCTGTGCGAAGTCCGAAGCAAAGAACCGGAAGATTTTTTTCATCAACAAGCCATCTGAGACCATCGATCTGTTCAGGCGTAAGAAACTGTGCTTCGTCAGCGATGATAACATCAAAATCTCCGGCTTCGTGATAGGCCTTTATGATGTCATCATCAGGGTGAATCACCTGTGCTTTATGCTGAAGTCCGATGCGGCTCTTTATGATATCGGCACCATCGCGTGTGTCGGTTCCGGGCTTGATGAGCCAGACAGTCATTCCTTTTTCTTCATAATTGAATTTGGTGGTCAGAGCCTGGGCTGATTTTGAAGAGCCCATCGCTCCGTATTTAAAGTAAAGCTTGGCCATAAAGCACCTCCGCTTCATTTATAAAAATCAGTTTCTTTATAAATAATACAATAAAAAAAGGATTGTAAGAAATGCAAGAAGAGTAGTTTTAGAAAAATCATAAAAAATTAAACTGTGAGTGTAATTGTATTAGATACAAAAGTGAAACATATTATCTTTAAAGCTTTTTTATAAACTTTTTATGATAAAGTCCTTCTTAAAAATTATTTTGTTTTTTCAGCTGTTATACTATAATTACTCCGTAGGGATCGACGGATCCTAAAATCTTAATTCACTCTAAAGTACTTTAGGAGGATTAGTATGAAGAAATTTCTTGTTTTACTCCTCGCAGCTCTGATGGTATTTTCATTTGCAGCTTGCGGGGGCGGCGGTGGCGGAGATGAGGCTGCAGCCGATGATTCAATGAAGGTGGCAATGATCACAGACTATGGTGATATCACTGACCAGTCCTTCAACCAGACTACATATGAGGCTTGCAAGGCTTTCTGTGAATCAAATGGTGTTGACTTCACATATAAGAAACCTGCATCCGACGCAGATGCTGACCGTGTTTCTTCAATCGAAGAAGCTATTGAGGAAGGCTATAATGTAATCGTAATGCCGGGCTACGCATTCGGACCGGCTATCGTAGAGGTAGCTCCGCTTTATCCGGACACAAAGTTTGTTGCTCTGGACGTAAGCCAGGCAGATCTCGGCGATGATTTCGACGGACCTAACGTATTCAGCGCTGTTTATCAGGAAGAGCTCGCAGGCTACATGGCTGGTTATGCAGCAGTTAAGCTGGGATACACAAAGATCGGATTCCTCGGCGGAATGGCAGTTCCTGCTGTACAGAGATACGGCGGCGGATTTGTTCAGGGTGTTGATGCTGCTGCAGGAGAGCTCGGTAAGTCTGACGTAGAAGTTAAGTATGCTTATGGTAACCAGTTCTTCGGCGATGCTGATATCACAGCTGCTATGGACACATGGTATGGCCAGGGAACAGAAGTCGTATTCGCATGCGGCGGCGGAATCTTCACATCTGCTGCTGAAGCTGCTGCAAAGGTTAACGGCAAGGTCATCGGCGTTGACGTAGACCAGGCTGGTACAATCGACGGAGCATATGGCGAAGGCATGACAGTTACATCCGCTATGAAGGGTCTCGGCGCTACAGTTAACACACTCCTCGGTGCTATCCAGGAAGGTAACTGGGATGAGTATGCAGGCCAGATCAAGACTCTCGGAATGGTTTCTGAGACTCCATCTGAGAACTACGTACAGCTGCCTGATTCGACACAGTGGGCTGATGGATTCCAGCAGGCTGACTATGAGCAGCTCGTTAAGGAACTCTACAGCGGCGAGAGAACAGTATCCAACGATACTGCAGCACTCCCGGCTGTTTCGAACATCAAGGTTGATGATCAGGGCAACATCAAGTAGTCATATCTGACAAGAAACAGAAAGGCGATTCCGTAAGGAACCGCCTTTTTTATTACTATAAATCAGGAATCAATAATAGTATAATAACTATGTATAGGTATTACTGTTTTCAATAGGACGGAGGAATACGTGATATGGATGCACCTTATGCAATAGAAATGGTGAACATCACCAAACGATTCCCCGGCATCATAGCGAATGACAACATTACGTTGCAGCTGAAAAGAGGCGAAATACACGCCTTGCTTGGCGAAAATGGTGCCGGTAAATCGACCCTCATGTCCGTCCTGTTCGGTCTGTATCAGGCTGAAGAAGGAGTTATCAAAAAGGACGGCAAAGAGGTAAAGATCAACAACCCTAACGATGCCAATGACCTGGGCATCGGAATGGTACACCAGCACTTCAAATTAGTCCAGTGCTTCACGGTTCTTGAAAACATCATACTCGGAGTTGAGTCTACAAAGAACGGTCTGCTCCAGATGGATGAAGCAAGAGAAAAAGTAAAAGCACTTTCGGAGAAATACGGACTGCAGGTCGATCCGGATGCCAAGATCGAAGACATCACAGTAGGAATGCAGCAGAGAACTGAGATCCTCAAGATGCTCTTCAGGGATAATGAGATACTTATCTTCGACGAGCCTACTGCTGTGCTTACACCGCAGGAGATCGAAGAACTGATGGAGATCATGAAGAACCTCAGAGCTGAGGGTAAGTCGATCCTCTTCATCACTCATAAGCTGAACGAGATCAAGGCGGTTGCTGACCGCGTAACAGTTCTCCGTCGTGGTAAATACATCGGTACCGTAGATGTAGCAACTACTTCGAAAGAAGAGATGAGCCGCATGATGGTAGGCCGCGATGTCAATATGGTAGTCGATAAGACACCTGCAAAGCCAAAAGACGTCATACTCAAGGTCGAAAACATGACAGTTGCTTCCAAAATGCATTCGAACAATGCTGTCAAGAATGTCAGCTTCGAGGTGCATGAAGGAGAAATCGTATGTATCGCAGGTATCGACGGCAACGGACAGACAGAGTTCGTATACGGACTTACAGGAATGGAGCCGCTTGTAGAAGGCAAGATCACTCTTTGCGGTGAAGATATCACTAAAGAATCGATCCGTAAGAGAAGCAGACTGCTGAGCCACATTCCTGAAGACAGACATAAACACGGACTCGTTCTTGACTATCCTCTCGAATACAATATGGTACTCCAGAGATACTTCGAGCCTGAGTTTACTTCAAAAGCAGGTTTCCTCAAGAGAAATGAGATCCGCGCTTACTCTGAGAAACTCGAGAAGGAATTCGACGTAAGATCCGGTCAGGGCCCTATCACGATTGCAAGAGCCATGTCTGGTGGTAACCAGCAGAAAGCTATCATTGCGCGTGAGGTCGACAAAGATCACAAACTGCTCGTTGCGGTACAGCCTACAAGAGGTCTGGACGTAGGAGCTATCGAGGGAGTCCACAAACAGCTGATCGCTGAGAGAGACAACGGTCGTGCGGTCCTCCTCATCTCACTCGAACTCGAAGAGGTAATGAACGTTCCTGACAGGATCCTCGTAATGTACGAGGGCGAGATCGTCGGAGAACTCGATCCTAAGAAGACCACAGTTGAAGAACTCGGTCTCTACATGGCAGGCGCAAAGAGAAACGTCAGCATCGATGCCAATACAGCAGAGATAGAAGAATCTGAAGTTATCGATACAGCAGCAAGGAAGGAGGAAGCGTGATGAAAGAGAAGAAAAGCTTAATGAAGAATCCGTCCTTCCAGTCGATACTTACGTCGCTTATTTGTATCGTACTCGGACTTCTCATCGGATACATCGTATTGCTCATGATCAATCCGGCCGGAGCAGGGGATGCCATCAAGACTATCCTTCTTAACTTCCTGACACGTTCCAGCTCTGCGGCCAAGGCAAAGGCTCTCGGAAACACACTTGCAAAGACAGCTCCGCTGCTGATGTGCGCACTTTCGATCTGCTTCTGCTACAAGGTAGGTCTGTTCAATATCGGAGCTCCGGGACAGTATGAGGCAGGTGCCTGCATAGCGCTTTATTCAGCTATTGCCTGGCACACACCATGGATCGTAAGCCTCCTGCTGGCTGCTGTTGCAGGCGGATTAGTCGGAGCTGTTTCCGGCGCCTTAAAGGCATACAGAAATGTAAACGAAGTAATCTCCGGTATCATGCTCAACTGGATACTTCTGTACATGACAAATACGATACTTGGAGGAAAATCCACTAAGGATGTCGCGAGCCCGTACACACTGAAGCTTGCTTCGAGCAATCCTAAAGCGCTCATACCTACGGCGGGACTCAACAAACTGTTTGCCAACAACACAACAGTAACGATAGCGATCCCTCTCGCGATAATATTTGCTATACTTATCTGGATGATCCTGTCGAAGACAAAATTCGGCTACGAACTGCGTGCTACCGGTTTCAACAAGGAAGCAGCAAAGTATGCCGGAATGAAAGAAAAACAAAATATTATCATAACACTGGCTATCGGAGGAGCTTTGGCGGGTATAGGAGCTACATTCCTCTTCCTCACAGGATATCAGGAATGGTCAACTACACAGAACTCAGTACCGGCCATGGGATTCAACGGAATCGCTGCTACATTCCTCGGAGGACTCCATCCGATCGGAACGATTTTCGCATCATTCTTCATCCAGTCCATCACGGACGGCGGTGCGCTCATCAATAAGTCGGTATATCCTTCGCAGATCTCTGACCTGATCTCGTCGATCATCATCTATCTCTGCGGCTTCGTACTGTTCTTCAAGTTTGCCATCAATAACTGGATCGGCAAGAAAGACAAGGGAGGTCCGAACGTCAACGATGTACCTGTCAAAGATGATGCTGCTAAAGCGGAAGGAGGTGAGAAGTAATGGTACTGTTACTGCAATACACTATCATATTCGCCTCTGTACTTTGCCTTGTGGCACTCGGAGGATGCTTCTCTGAGCACTCGGGCGTTATCAACCTGGGACTTGAAGGAATCATGGTAATGGGAGCACTCGGCGGAGCTGTAACGATGTTCGTGCTTCCTGCCGGCTCATCCAAGATAGTCATAGTACTTGCGACTACACTCGCTGCGATACTTGTCGGAATGATTTTCTCCTGCCTGCTGGCGGTAGCATGCATCAACTTCAAGGCTGACCAGACTCTTATCGGTACTGCGATGAACCTTCTGGCTACAGCTGCTGCGACAGTATTCGTAAGAGCTATGAACACATCGATCAACCCGGATAACGTTTCCACATCGATCCAGTACATCCAGCCGAAGAAGGCATTCCTGAAATACATCGGCGGATTTGAGTTCAACTGGTTCATGCTGATGGCAGTTGTACTGCTGGTAGTAGCGTACATCCTGCTCTACAAGACCAAATTCGGTCTGAGACTCATGGCCTGCGGCGAGAATCCTCAGGCTGCTGACTCGGTAGGTATCAACGTATACAAGATGCGCTGGGCCGGCGTACTCATCTCTGGCTTCCTCGGCGGACTCGGCGGAATCGTGTATATCACAGCCGGCGTATCCGAATGGAAATTCGAAATGGGCGTTGCGGGCTTCGGCTTCCTGGCTCTGGCTGTAATGATCTTCGGTCAGTGGAAACCGACCAACATTGCACTTGCTGCACTGCTCTTCGGACTCTTCAGAGCTCTGTCCAACGTATATACAGGAATCCCGTTCCTGGCTGCGATGAACATCCCGAGTACGGTATACAACATGCTGCCTTACATCATCTCGCTCATAGTTCTTGCATTTACATCCAAGAACTCCAGAGCACCAAAGGCAGAAGGAATACCTTACGACAAGGGCATGCGTTAAATCATGTTATCGGACAAAAGCGGAAGCTGCGGCTTCCGCTTTTTTTATTGATTTGGCCCGCATCTTATCCGGATGTCTCCCTCGCGGAATTGATTGCGGGTATTTGGCGAAAGATAGGAAACCTTAAGGGGTGTAACGTAAAAGCATGCGTCATGTATCGCTTAGGTGCTACGCCGCAACTCCGCTCAGGAGCACATCCGGCGTGCGGGCCAAAAATACAAATACAAACCGGCGCACACCCATCTTCTTCGCAATTCATGCCCGCATCTGGCCCGGATGTCTCCAGCTCCCGCGGGTTCTCTTGCAGCCCAAACAGACTTATTTCTGCATGGCGCGATAAGGACACGATAAAAATTTGGGAAAACTTGAACAAATTAAGGAATAATACTGTATTTTCAATATTTGACTTTTAATAGATGAGAAAATGACGACGAAAGAGTATAAAACTTGAACATTTCTTATTTTTACGCTTTATTTTCAAGTAATTCCCCGAAAAAACTTGTCAAATCAGGGAAATATGGATTTATTTACAAGATTTGTCTATGAAAAAGTAGAGATTGAGATACAAAACTTGTCAAATCTAGTAAAAAAAGGAGAATTTACAAGATTTATGATTGGTACAATATTTTAAGAAGGACTTTTTTCACGTGGCTATGCAGGAAAGTCACTTTGCGGTCCGGGCGGATAAGTTGGATTCGGCCCGGTCTTATGTATCCGCGATGCGGACTCGTCTGACAATCTATGGTGAGGTACGGCGCGGTTGGATGATTTGTTGTTAGAATGTCTGATTCCGTCTTGCTGGAGCGCTGGATGATGCCTTTGCTGGACTGCCGGATGTTTTCTTTATATGTATGACGGATGCTGTCTAATTAAGAAGCGGATTTTTTCACATTGTTAACTTTTAATAGTATTTTTTCTTATTAATGAAATCGCAATGCGCATATGTTTCGTAGTATACTTATTTTGTAAAAATATGCTTGTTCGGCAGGTATTGGAAAAGAATTTAAAATTTGAAAATACCTGAATTAAAAAGGGTTTAATTTGGTAAAGGAGCTTGGATATGGAAACAAAAGATATTCTTAAGTATGTTGACCACACTCTTCTCGCACAGACTGCTAAATGGGAAGATATCAAGGCATTGATCGATGACGGAATCAAATACGAAACAGCAAGCGTATGCATCCCACCGGGGTATGTTGCTCAGGCAAGGGAGTATATCGGAGCAAGACTGCCGATCTGCACTGTCATAGGATTCCCTAACGGATACAACACAACTGCTGTAAAGGCATTTGAGACAAGCGATGCTCTCGACAACGGAGCTGATGAGATCGACATGGTCATCAATATCGGCTGGGCAAAGGACGGCAGATGGGATGACATCGAAAATGAGATCCGCACTCTCAAGGAGATCTGCGGTGACCATATTCTCAAGGTCATCATCGAGACAAGCATGCTGACCGATGAAGAGAAGGTGAAACTCTGCGAGATCGTAACATTCGCAGGGGCAGACTTCATCAAGACTTCGACAGGTTTCGGCGGAGGCGGAGCTACTTTCGAGGACGTTGAGCTCATGGTGAAGAACGTCGGAGAAGGCGTAAAGGTCAAGGCTTCGGGCGGTATCAGCGGACTCGATGACGCGGCTAAGTTCCTCGAGATCGGAGCAAAGAGACTCGGAACTTCAAGAGTCGTAAAGGCAGCAAAAGCGGCAGAAAAATAGCAAAATAGCCGCTTTTCAAAATATAACTATATTTTTCTCAATATCATTACAGTTTTTTGCGAAGATATTAAAAAATTTGCGAGATTATTACAGGAATAAAGAGGTGTCATTATGGTAGATTACACAGAAGGCGCAGGCTATCAGTATCACGTTGGGCTCAGACCGGGCGACGTCGGTGAGTATGTAATTCTCCCGGGCGATCCTCATAGAGTCCCTAAGATTGCAAAGTATTTCGATAACGCTGAGAAGGTCGCGGACAGCCGTGAGTATGTAACATATACAGGCTATCTTGACGGAGTTAAGGTCAGCTGCACCAGTACAGGTGTAGGCGGACCGTCTGCTTCCATAGCTCTCGAGGAGATCGCCAATGTAGGCGGCAAGACATTCATCAGAGTCGGCACATGCGGTGGCATGGATATCGACGTAAAGGGCGGGGATGTAGTCGTAGCTACAGGCGCGGTCCGTATGGAAGGAACATCCAAGGAATACTGCCCGATAGAATATCCGGCTGTTTCGGATGTAACTGTATCCGCTTCGCTGGTTCAGGCTGCCAAGAAGCTAGGTGCGGACTATCACGCAGGAGTTGTGCAGTGCAAGGATGCGTTCTACGGACAGCACATGCCTGAGGCTCTGCCGAACAGCCATGAGCTTCTGAACAAATGGGATGCGTGGCTCCGCATGGGATGTATGGCTTCGGAGATGGAATCAGCAGCCCTCTTCATCGTAGGCGCATACCGCAGAGTCAGAGTCGGCTCAGTATTCCTGGTTGTAGCAAATCAGGAGAGAGAGAAGGCTGGTCTTCCGAATCCGCAGGAGCATGATACAGACTTGGCTATCCGCTGTGCTATCGAAGCGATCCGCATTATGATAGCTGAGGATAAGGAAAAGGAAGGTAAATAAATATGGCTAAGAGAGTATTCTGGATAGTGCTCGACAGCGCTGGCATTGGCGGAGCTCCTGACGCAGCAGATTTCGGCGATTTCGGAGCCGATACCTTCGGAACCTGCTATAATAGCGGAGCACTTGATGTGCCTTATATGACAAAAATGGGCCTTTTCAATATCGAGGGCACTTCATTCTATAATCCTAAAGAGGAAATAAACGGATGCTTCTGCCGCATGCACGAGAAATCGCGCGGCAAGGACACAACAGTAGGCCACTGGGAGATGGCAGGCATGGTATCGCCGAAGCCGCTTCCGACATACTATGAGGGATTCCCTCAGGAGATACTCGACAAGCTGTCTGAGGTCACCGGCAGAGGAATAGTCTGCAATAAGACGTATTCCGGAACTGAGGTTATCAGAGATTATGGAAAGCATCACGTTGAGACCGGCGATCTCATCGTTTACACCAGTGCTGACAGCGTAATGCAGATCGCGGCCCACGAAGATATAGTGCCTATCGAGGAGCTTTACGATATCTGCCATAAGGCAAGAGAGATAATGCAGGGTGAGCACGGCGTTGGTCGTATCATCGCGAGACCGTTTGAAGGAGAATGGCCATATAAGAGGACTGTAAGGCGTCATGACTACAGTCTGCAGCCGCCTCGCGAGACAGTGCTGGATGCCTTGAAAAAAGAGGGATTCCAGACTATCGGTGTAGGTAAGATTTACGATATCTTTGCAGGCAAGAGCGTCATGTTCAGCTACTCCAACAAGGGCAATGAAGCTAACATGGTAAGGACTATCGACCTTGCAGACGCAGACTTTGAAGGACTGTGCTATGTAAATCTGGTAGATACAGACATGATCTATGGGCACAGAAGAGACATCGCCGGCTACACAAAGGCACTCAATACTGCAGACAAGCAGTTCGGTGAGCTGATGGCAAAGATGGGACCGGAGGATATTCTGATGGTTACAGCTGACCACGGCTGTGACCCGGGCTACAAGGGAACCGACCACACAAGAGAGGACATCCCGTGTCTCGTCTGGGGACCGTCGCTCAAGAAGGGTGTCGATCTCGGTACGCGCGATACATTTGCCGACATGGCAGCTACGATCGCCGAGTACTTCGGCATCGAATACCGCGGAGACGGAACATCGTTCCTGGAAGAAATCACTGAATAACTGGAAGGTACCAACAAAACATGGCAGATACTATTGCTGCGATTTCAACAGCGCCCGGTGAGGGCGGAATAGGGATAGTAAGGGTCAGCGGCCCTGAAAGCGCGAGCCTCATGAAGAGGCTCATGCTTTCGTGTCCCGAAGATATAGAGCCAAGGCACGCATATCTTGGCAAAGTCGTAAAAGACAGCTCGGAGGCAGAGGCCGAAGTCATTGATGAAGGAATCTTCCTTTACATGAAAGCTCCGGCTTCATATACGGGAGAAGACATGCTCGAGATACAGGGACACGGCAGCAACGTTTCACTTAAAGCGATACTTGCCGCTGTTCTGGATTCCGGACTTCCGGATGTCAGGATGGCTGATCCCGGAGAATTTACCAAACTCGCTTTCCTGAATGGAAAGATGGACCTCTCTCAGGCTGAAGCCGTTATAGACATCATAAAGGCGAAAAGCGATCTGTCCCTTGAAATTGCTGAAGGACAGCGCGCCGGAAGACTGAGTGAATGTATACAGGATATCCGCAGCGCGCTCCTTGATGTGCTGGCACAGATGGCAGTTGACATCGACTATCCTGATGAAGATTACGGCGATGAAAGCGGAGCATACAGTGAGCTGATCGATCAGCTGAGATGGATACACGCGGATGTAGAGGAACTCCTTGACACTGTATCCATAGGAAGGATTGCCCGTGAAGGCGTAAGAGCGGTTATAGCAGGAAAGCCTAATGCCGGCAAGAGCTCGCTGATGAACGCAATACTCGGTGAGGGCCGTGTCATCGTTACTGATGTGCCGGGAACGACCAGAGATACAGTTGAAGAAAGTGCCTCTCTTGGCGGAGTGCCTATTGTACTCGTTGATACTGCCGGACTCCGCGACTCTGATGATAAGGTAGAGAAGATAGGCATCGAGAAGACCACACATGCAATTGCAGGCGCTGATCTTGTCATACTCGTGCTGGACGGAAGCCAGGCTCTTGATGAAGAGGACGACAAAGTCATCTCGTACATAGGGAAGATGAGTAAAGATCACATACTTGTCGTCATAAACAAGGAAGACCTTGGAAAATCTGTTACCGAGGAAGCTGTGCTTGAGAAACTTCCGGATGTAAGGATCATCAGCACATCACTAGTGGGTAAAGGCGCACTCGATGCCGCGAGAAAGGTATCGGAAGCAGTCGGAGAGATGTTTGATCTCAGCGGCATCAATGTCAAGGAGACCAACATTGTAACGAACCAGAGACATGTTCACCTGCTCAGAAAGGCTTCGGTGGAGATCGATGAGGCAATAAATGTGCTTCAGAGTGGTGAACCCGTTGAGGTTGCTGAACTTTCAGCACATTATGCATATGAGGCGCTTGGCAAGATCATAGGCGAAGAGGTCGGCGAAGAGATTCTTGATACTGTCTTCAGTAAGTTCTGCCTGGGTAAATGAAAAAAGAATTGGAGAAACGATGAAAAGGATCATTAACAGAATCATTATTGCCTGCCTTATCTGCGTCATGCTGTTTACTTTTGGAGGATGCTCGGGTACAGACAGCATCCCGAACGTAGGGTCTTCGGGCAAAAAGGACGCTTTGGAGATTGCTGACAGTTATTATTATGTTGATAAAGAAACCGGCGATTTCAGCTTTCTTGTGGTGTTTGAAAACAATTCCACGGATCCAATAAGAGAAGGGATTTGCACTGCAACAGCTTATGATGAAGAAGGCAAGAGCATTGAGTCGATTAAAAAAGCAGAAGAAGAAGCATATTCATATTCAGATTATTCTGCGGGAGCCTTTTTCTACTGGCTTGGCACAGGTGAAAAAACGGCGCATATGTTTACAACGGACCTTATTCCGGAAGAAAACCTTCTTGACCATTATCTTTCCATCCCGGATTCACTGGAGTGGAAAATCGCCGATCAGACACCGGATCCTGCATTAACACCTCATGGACTAAGCGTTGCGGAATGCACCATGAGCGCCGACTATGACAACTGGGCTGAATATGATGTCACAATAAGGAATGACAGCGGGACGGATTATCTGTATGATCCTCAGAGCATGTTCTACAAGTCCGATATTGCAGATTTCACCATAGAAGTGGTTGCTGTATACAGAGATGCTGAGGGGAATATAAAAGACGCTGAGTTGATATCATTCCGTCCTCCTTCACAAAAGGATATTCCTGCAAACAGCGAAACGACCATGACAAGTTATTCGAATCATATATGCAGAGATGAAGCGCTGACACCTGAATATTATATTTCCATAAATCAGTGTATATTTCACTGATACTATCGGAATTGGCAAGTATGAAACATGCTGCGAAGAAGTTTAATGTAATAGTGATTGGAGCCGGCCACGCGGGATGCGAGGCCGGTCTTGTTTGCGCGCGCCTTGGCATGGAGACAGTAATGTTCTGCACTGATATCGATTCTGTAGCCATGATGCCGTGTAATCCATCGATAGGCGGTACCGGTAAAGGCCACCTGGTACGAGAGGTAGACGCTCTGGGCGGAGAGATGGGTCTCAACATAGACAAGACCTTCATTCAGTCCAAGATGCTCAACACTTCGAAGGGGCCGGCAGTGCATTCGCTCAGAGCACAGGCAGACAAGGAAAAGTATCATAAGGAGATGCTGAAGACCATCCGCGAACAGGAGCATCTTGAGCTTATAGAAGACGAAGTTACGGAATTGCTGCTGACGGATTGCAGTGATTGCAATGATTCCGGAAAAACTGTGGAAAAGTCTGTCAGGGGAATCAGAACAGCGTCCGGTAGGGAATATGAGTGTGATGCGGTCATTTTCTGCACCGGTACATTCCTTGCAGGAAAGATTTTCATAGGCGATGACATACGCATATCCGGTCCATCGGGACTCAGGCCTGCAACGAAGCTTGGCGATAATCTCAGGGAACTCGGATTCCCGATAAGGAGATTCAAGACAGGTACACCTGCCAGAATGCATAAGGATACGCTAAATTATGATGCGATGACTGAGCAGAAGGGCGATGAAAAGATAGTTCCGTTCAGTTTCATGAACGAGGACAAAACATATGATATAGATCAGATCAGCTGCTGGCTTTCATATACAAACGAAACTACGCACAAAATAATTCTGGATAATATCGAGAAGTCAGCCATGTACTCCGGAAACATAGTTGGTGTGGGTCCGAGGTACTGTCCGTCTATCGAGGACAAAGTATCGCGATTCAAAGACAGAAAAAGACACCAGCTCTTTGTCGAGCCTGAGGGACTTGATACCGATCTTATGTATATCCAGGGCATGAGCTCAAGCCTTCCGGAGGATGTACAGCATGCATTTTATGCTACTATTCCGGGGCTTGAACATGCTGAAATTCTAAGCCCGGCTTACGCAATTGAGTATGACTGCGTAAATCCCCTTTCACTTAAACCGAGCCTTGAAAGCAAGCTGGTTGACGGTATGTTCTGTGCCGGTCAGTTCAACGGAAGCTCGGGCTATGAGGAAGCTGCGGCTCAGGGATTGCTGGCGGGCATCAATGCGGTCAGTAAGCTAAAGGGAAAGGAGCCTCTCGTACTGAGACGCGATCAGGCTTACATAGGCGTTCTGATTGACGATCTTGTTACCAAGGGCACCAACGAGCCTTACCGTATAATGACTTCAAGAGCGGAATACAGGCTCCTGCTCAGACAGGACAATGCTGACAGAAGACTTACGGAGATAGGCTATAAATACGGTACTGTTACCGAAGAGAGATATAACAGATATCTTGAAAAGAGAGAAAAAGTCGATGCAGAGGTTGCAAGGCTCAGAAGCAGAAGAGTCGATATCGATACGTTCCGAAGCTTCCTTTATGAACATGAGATACGCCGCGCAGAAGAAGCCTGCGGAGGAGACCCGGATAAGCTCGAACAGCTCGAAAGAAAGAAGAAAGAGCTTGAGGAGACTGCAAATCAGTGCTTTGCAGATATTCTGAAGAGACCTGCGATTTACTACAAAGACCTCGAAGATATAGATGATGAAACCAGACCTTCCCTTACTGAGAACGAAAAGACGGAGGTTGAAGTCATCCTTAAGTACGACGGATATATCCAGAAGCAGATCAATGAGGTCGAAAAGCTCAGAAATCTTGAAGACAAGAAGCTGAGCGAGAATCTGGATTATAATTCGATAGGAGGACTCAGACTTGAGGCCAGACAAAAGCTTTCGGATATCCGTCCTATCACCGTTGGCCAGGCGAGCCGCATCTCAGGCGTCTCTCCTGCTGACATAAATGTATTACTTGTTTATCTTGAAAAAGAAATGCGTTCAAAGCGATAAGCTTTTAAACACAGGGATTATGGCAACAAAATTCGACCCGGAAACAGTATCTGAACTGCAGGAAAAATATGGTAAGCAGAAAGTATCCACCCTCCTCTCTTACCTCGATCTTGTGCTGGTAAGAAATGAACATATCAATCTTACAGCTGTGAGAGACCGCAAAGAAGCCCTGATAAAGCATGTGCTGGATTCCCTCACAATCACTGATCTTCCTGAATACAAAGAAGCGAAAACTATAATTGATGTGGGCACGGGTGCAGGCTTTCCGGGAGCTTTACTTGCCATAGTAAGTCCTGAGAAAGAATTTACCCTTCTTGACTCCACTCTTAAGCGCCTCAGAGTCATTGATGAATTTGCCGGGACTTTGAATATATCCAATCTCAGAACAGTACATGCACGTGCAGAAGAGATATCAAAGAAGCCGGGATACAGCGAGTCTTTTGATATCTGCGTTTCAAGGGCCGTTGCCAATCTGGAAAAGCTTTCCGGCTGGTGCCTTCCTTTTGTAAAAAAAGGAGGCTCATTTATAGCCTATAAAGGCGAAAACTACGAAGAAGAGCTGCAGCAGGCCGCAAAGGTCCTTAAGAAAAATAAGGCCCGCCTCTCCCATGTTGAATCCTATGAAGATGTTCCGGAAGAGATCTCCGGACACGTACTCCTAATAATATCCAAATAAATCACATTCAAAATCCGGAGATGTTTCACATGAAACATTTTCCTATTCATACTAGCAGCTTATCTGTCAGGGATTAAGCTGCCAACAGCATCTTTCAGGCTCAGGTCGTTTTGAGCTGTTTCCGGATTTACCTGAAAATGGTTGATTCTGATCTGAAAATACTCAATGATACATGCCAAAATGTTTCACGTGGAACATTTTGAACATCTATATATAGTGGTTAGTCCGGACATATGACACAATTTGCATATTGCATTTATTAAAGGCCACTAAAATCACCGAAACATCACAGTTAAAACACTATAAGAAGTAGAAAACTCATTCATAATTGCAGTATAATACACGGAAGTGTTTAATCGGGAACTATGTCCCGCAGGAGGTAAGTTAATGGGCAAGGCAATTGCTATATTCAATCAAAAGGGCGGTGTCGGAAAAACGACAACAAACATCAACCTGGCAGCATGTCTGGCGCGCAGGGGAAAGAAAGTCCTTATGGTAGACATCGATCCGCAGGGGAATACGACCAGCGGTATCGGTATCCGCAAAAGGACTCTGAAGTCTACTCTGTATGATGCTCTTATAGATACAGACTTTGATGTAAGGAAAGCTGTCCTGCCAACGAATACGGAGAACTTATTCATTATCCCTGCAAGTGTTGATCTTGCAGGTGCAGAAGTGGAACTGGCTCTGCTTGAAGGCCGTGAAAGAAGGCTCAAGAGAGTCATTGATGCGGTAAGGGAAGACTACGATTATATTCTGGTCGACTGCCCTCCATCTCTGGGCATTCTGACGATCAACTCGCTTACTGCCGTCAACAGCGTTCTCATTCCTATCCAGTGTGAATTCT
Organism: Anaerovoracaceae bacterium; assembly: GCA_045114615.1. GTDB lineage: Bacteria > Bacillota > Clostridia > Peptostreptococcales > Anaerovoracaceae > Crickella. The sequence continues at coordinate 43,821 of JBGUKU010000065.1, read as the reverse complement.
ACGCGCTTGAAGGAGTCAGCCAGCTCATAAGTACCATCGAGAAAGTAAAAGAAAGACTGAATCCTGATCTTTACATAGACGGAGTCATTCTCAGCATGTTCGACGGAAGAACGAATCTCTCTCAGGCTGTTGTAACAGATGTCAGAAACTTCTTCGGACCGGCCATGTACCACACGATAATTCCTCGCAATGTAAGGCTTGCAGAAGCCCCGAGCTTTGGAAAGCCGATCATAGATTATGACCCGAAGGCGCAGGGCGCTAAGGCATACCAGGAATTCACCAAGGAATTTCTGGCCAGAGAGAGAGCAAGAAAGAGAGCGAAGTAACAATGGCCAAGAAAGCAGGACTCGGGAGAGGGCTGGACGCGCTGTTTGCAGACGCAGCCCCGATAGAAGAAAGACGGAGACCCGCTGTTGATGTGGCAGATAAAACATCAGGTGCGAACGCTGAGAGCGAAGACAAGGTTCTTTATATCGACATAAACGATATCAGACCAAACAGCGCGCAGCCTCGTAAGAATTTTGACGAAGTAAAGCTCAGAGAGCTGTCAAGTTCCATCAAGACAAATGGTGTCATACAGCCGCTCATTGTAAGGGAGAGCAGCACCGGCTATGAGCTGGTAGCCGGCGAAAGGAGATGGCGCGCAGCAAGGATGTCGGGACTCAGAACGGTTCCGTGCATCGTAAGGAACTTTGACGACAGGCAGAATGCCATCGTTGCCATCATCGAAAACATGCAGAGAGAAGACCTCGATCCTATAGAAGAGGCTCTCGGACTCAAGTCGATGACTGAAAAATACGGCTTCACGCAGGAGCAGGTATCTGCCTCGCTCGGGAGAAGCCGGACATATATAACGAACAGCATCAGGCTGCTCAAACTGCCGGAAGAGATACAACAGTACGTGTCCAGCGGACAAATGTCTGCCGCTCACGGAAGGACTATCATAAATATTCCTGACAAGGCAAAGCAAAAGGAGATCGCAGACAAGATCATACGCAACGATCTGTCTGTTAGAGCTACTGAAAGGCTTGCCGAAAAGGTCAAGGACGAGCTCAGACCGGAGCGCAAGAAACGTAAAAAAGCCTCTGAGACCGACAAGGCGAAATCTGCCGAGATCACGGCCGTTGAAAGGGAGCTCATGACATTGCTGGGAACCAAGGTTAATATAACCGGCGATGAGCGCAAGGGAAAGATCGAGCTCGAGTATTACAGCCTCGATGAGCTCAACAGGCTGATCGACGCTCTGAGGGATGCCTTCAAGTAGAGAGGAGAAGTCATGGACATTCAATACATCAGGACGCTTCCTATACCGGCCTGTGCTGTTGACCCGGATGGCATAATATCCGGAGCCAATCCACTCATGAAGAACGTATTCGTATACGATGACATCGTCGGGACAAAATTCTTCACAATGACAGGATATAAGCGCGATCAGCTCATGAACGCCAACAAGGAGGAGATGGTTCTTGAGCGCAACGGCAAGCTTTTCAAGCTCTGGGTCAACGAGGAAGCAAAGGAAGACGAAGACATAGTCGTTTTCTTTGATGAAGCAACCGCAAGGGAATCGTTCAAGAATAAACTCGAGAGCGAAAGAGCGGCTATCGTGTACATCAATATCGACAACTACGATGAACTGATTGCAAGTTCACCGGAAGATCTCAGAAGACTGATCCCGGCTCAGATTGACGGGCTGCTTCGTAAGTGGGGCGACTCATTCCAGTCACCGGTCATCAGCACATGGGAAGACAGATACGTCATGTACACCACCAGAGGACAGCTGGACCGCATGATAGAAGAGAACTTCAGCATTATTGATGAGGTCAGGAATCTGGAATCGAAGATAGATTTCCCGGCATCGGTCAGCCTGGGCATAGGAATCTCCAATCTGTCGCTGATAGAGTCTACAGAACTAGCGGAAGCAGCTCTGGAACTCGCACTCGGACGAGGAGGAGACCAGGCAGTTGTAAAGACAGATGACGGTACCCGGTATTACGGCGGTACGATGCAGTCGCTCGAGAAAAACAACCGCAGCAAGCCAAGAGTCATAGCTCACGCGATGAAGGCGCTTATAGATGATGCCGACAAGGTGTTCATCATGGGTCATAAATGGCCTGACATGGACGCGTTCGGATCTGCAATCGGTGCCAGCTCTATATGCAGCTTCCTTGGTAAGGATTCGTATATAGTTATGGACAAGCACAACGAAGCGCTTGATAACATCTTTGATAGGGTTGCAGATACTGAAATTTACAACATTATCAAATCCGAGAAGGCGCTCAGGATGGTGACGGATATGTCACTGCTTATCATCGTTGACACCAACAGACCGATGCTGGTGGAATGTCCTGAACTGGCAGACGCGTGTAAAACCAGGGTCGTCATCGACCATCACAGGCTGGCGGAAGACTCGTATCACAACTCGGCTGTTGCCTATGTGGAAAGTTACGCGTCATCGGCGAGCGAGCTCATAGCTGAGCTGATGCAGCACTTCTCTCAGAAGCGCTTCATCAGCAAGCTCGAAGCTGAAGCGATGCTCGCAGGCATCATGGTGGACTCCAACAACTTCTCGGGAAGGACCGGAGTAAGGACTTTCGAGGCAGCTTCGTGGCTCAAACGCGGCGGAGCAGACACCACTGAAGTGAAAAAGTTCTTCCAGGTAAGGCAGGAGGACTTCCTCGCAAAGGCGAATGCAATTATAGGAGCGGAATTCTCGCCTGACGGAGTTGTATACGCAATAACAGAGGGCACCACCAACAATATACAGATAATCAACGCGCAAGTCGCAGATGAGCTGATGACGGTCAAAGGCACAAAGGCGTCATTCGTTCTGGGAAGGAACGGCAGAGGCCAGACCGTAGTAAGCGCAAGGTCTCTGGGTGAGATAAACGTACAGTCGCTCATGGAAAAGCTCGGCGGAGGCGGACACTTCACTTCAGCAGCTGTACAGACTGACGATCCGCTTGCAGAGGTGCTGGCACGCATAAAGAAAGGCGTCAGGGATGTCTTCGACAAGGAAGAAGAGGAACGCAGACGTGCCATGAGCAAGACTCAGGAAATCGAATTGATCAGATAATCCGGAAAAACGGAGGTAACATAAATGGAAGTCATTTTGAAACAGGATGTCAAGGGAACAGGTAAGGCAGGTCAGGTTGTAAAGGTCAGCGATGGTTATGCCCGCAACAAACTGATACCGGGAGGACTCGCAGTAGAGGCAACTCCTGCAAATAAGAAGCAGATCGAAAGAGAAAAGGCAAAAGCCAAAGAGAAATACGAGGCTGAAAAGGCAGCAGCTCAGGATCTTGCGAACCAGCTTGCTGATAAGATCGTAGTGGTAAAGACGAAAGTAGGCGATAACGGCAGGCTCTTTGGTGCCATCACATCGAAGGACATCGCGGCTGCTATCTCTGAGCAGACCGGCATCGAAGTCGACAAGAGAAAGATCGTTCTCGACAAGCCTATCAAGGAGACAGGCGTTGAAACCATTGGAATCAAGCTGTTCCAGGATGTAAACACCAAGGTGGTCGTAAAGATCGAAGGCGGAAAGTAAAGATAAGATGGACGAGGAAAGAAAAGACGTTCTGCTTCCACCCGTAGATATAGATGCCGAGAAAGCGGTTCTGGGATCCATGCTTAAAAACCAGGATGCCAGAGCTGACGTCAACGCAATGCTGAGACCTGAGGATTTCTATCTCAAGGAGCATCAGGAGATCTACAGGACCATGCTCGACATGGAACAGAAAGGCACCGGTATCGATATAACAACGGTGTATTCAGCACTGAAGCAGAGAAAGACCGCTGACATGGTGGGCGGTATCACATATCTGAGCAGACTGATGGACGAGGCCATCGTCCCTTCTAATGCCCGTTATTATGCTGAAACCGTTTCGGACAAGTCCAAGATGAGGCAGCTGATAACCGAGTCGGAGGCCATAAGGGATGCTGCGTATTCGGCTGAACTGCCGCCGGAGGATATTCTTGACAATGCTGAGCAGAGGATACTTGAGATCGCTCATAAGGCACAGCGAAGCAGTTATGTCGATATCAATGATGTGCTCTTCGAGAACATCAAACAGCTTCAGGAACTGGAGAAACACGGCAACGACAGAGGCATCCCGACCGGGTTCAGAGATGTTGATAAAATCCTTGGAGGATTCCAGAAGACCGACCTCATAATCCTGGCCGCGAGACCGGGTGTCGGTAAGACCGCCTGGGCTCTCAACGTAGCTGAACATGCTGCTTCGGTCGGCAAAAAGGTCATGATTTTCAGCCTTGAGATGGCCAACCAGCAGCTCGGCGAAAGACTGCTTTCCATGACTTCGAGCGTTCCTCTTGAGAATATCCATAAGGGGGAAATCTCAATGGAGGACTGGGAAGACCTCTCAGCTGCTCAGGACAGCTTCTATGGATACGACATGGTGATCGACGAATCATCGGTGATCACGCCGGTCGAAATGAAAAACAAGTGCCGCCGCTTCAAGCAGGAGAAGGGAGATCTTGACCTTGTCGTGATCGACTACCTTCAGCTGATGAGCATGGGCGGATATAGAATAGAGCAGCGTGAGAAAGAGATCGCTGCGATCACAAGATCTATAAAGATCATGGCCAAGGAGCTCGATTGTGCGGTGATACTGCTGTCACAGCTCTCCAGAGGACCGGAACAGCGCGGAGGAGATCACATGCCTAAGCTGTCCGACCTGAGAGACTCGGGAGCTATCGAGCAGGACGCCGATGTAGTAATCTTCCTCAAAAGAGACGATTATTACAGCTCCGATGAAGAAAGAGCGAACATCGACGACAGCACGGGGCTTACCTGTGCGGTCAATATAGCCAAGCACAGAAATGGTCCGGTCGGAATTGCCAACCTGACATGGATCCCTAGATATGTAAAATTCGGCAACATGGCGAGAGAGTAGGAACCATGGCAAAGACCAAACTGTCAATCGACAGAGGAAGAGACATTTTCCTTCACAGAACGAAGGTAGAGAACCTTTTTATAAGTGAATATCTGCCGGATGCTCCGGGAGACTATGTTAAGGTGTTCCTCTTCGGGCTGATGTACGCTCAGTACGAGATCAAGCCTGACAGGAGCGAGCTCGCAAAGCTGCTGGGGCTCAGTGTGGAAGAGATCGCGGAAGCATGGATCTACTGGGAATCCAGAGGTCTGGTGCGTATCATACGTGAAAAAGACAGCAATAACGAAGAAGTCAGCCATATAGTCTTCCTGTCCAAGATAGAAGAACTTTATGGCAAGCTTAGCGAGCCGCAGCAGGCGGCAACAGTATCCTCCGAAGTGACGGCGGAAGAAGATCTGCCTCTTTATGTCTCTATAGACGACATGGATTTCGATGAGGTCATAAATAATAAGCTCGTTGACAGAAGACTCCGCGAGCTCTATGAGAAGTATCAGGTCACCACCGGCAGGACTATCTCCAGACAGGAGATATCCAAAATAGGGGATGCGATAAAAGTATACGGTATTGAGCCTGAGATCTTTGACTTCGCGATCGACTACTGCGCCGATCTGGAGAAGTACAGTATCGATTATATATTCAAGGTTGCGCTGAGATGGACCGAGGACGGCTGCCGCACGGTTGAAGAGGCCAAACGTCTGCTCGACAGGCACAGCCGCAGAAACGACTGCTACAGACAGGTGTTCAAAGCACTCGGCTTCAACAGGCTGCCTGCACCGATAGACCGAGAGATAATGGACAGATGGTTTGATCAAATGAACTGCTCACTGGCGGAAGTGCTTGATGCATGCTCCGCGGCTGCGGGTCTGAGAGAGCCGAACCTGAAATACGTCAACAAGGTGATAGAGAACCGCCATCTCAAAAAAGGAGGGATCAACACCAGACTGCCGAAAGACAGCAATCAGAACGGTTCCGCAAATACGGTATCCGGCGATGAAGGAAGTCCGGTGAGCCGTAAGGTGCTGATGGATTATTTTGAGTTCATTAGGAACGAAGACGAGAAAGAGCGCGAAGCGCGCATAACAGAAGTTCTCAGAAAGATCCCGGGGATGAGAGAGACTTTCGAGGCCGAGAGCAGCATTAACTCAAAGATGCTTTCGCTCAGGCCGGGAGCCGATAACCTTGACACAAGGCAAAGACTGAGGGCTGAAAGAATAGCGATAGAAGAAAGCAGAAAACAACTGCTTACCGTGAATGGTTTCCCAAGCGATTATCTGGCAAGAAAGTACAGATGCAGTGTTTGCAGGGATACCGGTTATACGGATGAAGGAATGGTGTGCAGCTGCTGCAAAGAACGCGCTGCAGAAGCATTCAGATGGCACACGGAAAAAGAAAAAGCGTAGATGACATTTAACTATAACGAACCAGAAGAAAAAATAATAAATATAGAACCCAAGACAGAAGCCGAAACGGAAACCGCGGAGAGCGATCAGACCATGCTCGATGACGCTCAGATAAAAGCGGCGGCTTTGGCATACGCGAGATTCCTTAAAGATAACGATCTGACTCCGGAAGGGGCTCCTGCGGAAGACTCAGGGGAGACAGAAGATGAATCTGAAGATGCTCCTGAAGAGGATGCACCGGAAGAAGCAGATGGTAAGGAATCATCTGAAGCAGCGGAGAAATCTGAGAAAACTGAGCAATCCGGTCAGGAAAAAGATACTAAAGACAATAAAAAGAAAAAAGCTCAGAAAGCTGCAGATCCCGAAAAGATCCGGAAAAGACAGGAAGCAAGGCAGAAAAATAAAGAGAAGTTCCTCAGAGAAGACAAGCTTCCTTTCGCATCGGTAATGAATGCCCACGATAAAGTTCAGGATGAGATCGATGGAACTTTCAGCAAGCTCGGCAAGGATTTCATCAGGGGCGCACACAGGATCGGCTCCACTTACAAGAATTCCAGACAGGTTATCGGTATCGCCATACTGATCATAGGGCTTGTGGCATCAGGGATACTTATCGTATTCGACATGTTCACGGTTTATGAATATGCATATAACGGCAAGGTGCTCGGATATGTAAAGAATCAGGAAGAAGTCACAGATGTTCTGGACATTGCGGGCAGGGAACTTACATATAACAGCAGTACCGTGGCGGATGTAAAGTTCGTTGCAAACCAGAATGTCACATTCAATCCTGTAGACGGCAGAGGAAAGAGCACTGACGATTCGGACACAGTCGTAAACAAGCTCATATATATGACAGATATTGAGACTGAGGCGTATGCTGTTTATGACGGAGACAGGGTGGTAGCCATAGTTAAGGATCAGAATGACGCTGATGCGCTGCTCCTCCAGACGAAGGCTGACCTTTCCACACCTGACAGAGGGATGGAGCTCGTGTCCGCAGAATTTGACAATGAGCTATCCATCAAGCCGGTCAACGTTCTGCTCGGAAGTGTCCAGAGCAATGTGGCAGCTCAGGAGCAGATGACAAACGGCGGAGAAATGCATACATATCACATCGTCGAGGAAGGTGAAACCATACAAAGTCTCGCAAAGGAATTCGGCGTTGAAGTTTTCGATATATACGATGAAACCAACAAAGAGCCGGTCACTGAGATCGAGACAGGCGACAGAGTCTGCATCAGAAACCTCGTCTCTCCTGTCAGTGTAAAGATGGTTGAAAAAGGCAGGATCAAAGAGATCATAGAATACAAGACCATCAAGAAGGAGACTGATGAGTATTACAAGGGCGATTCCTACCTGGAACAGGAAGGCCAGGACGGAGTGCAGATCTTCGAAGGAATCATAACGAAGGTTGGCGGAGAGGAAACAGATAGAAAGGCAACTGCTGAGCCGGAGATCATAAAGAAAAAGAAGGATAAGATCATCCTTATCGGTACGGCGGAAAGACCTAAGACTGCTGCAACCGGAACCTTCATAGTGCCTCTGGACCGCTATACAGTAACGTCCGAATGGGGAGGCAGATGGGGCCGTATGCACGAAGGTATGGACCTCGCCGCTCCAACGGGAACACCTATACATGCTTCCGATGGAGGAAAGATCATAAAGGCAAACTACTGGTCCGGCCACGGTCTGTGTGTAGAGATCGATCACGGCAATGGTATCATCACAAGATACTCACATTGCAGCAGGGTGTTTGTAAGCATAGGAGATCTTGTATATCAGGGACAGCATATAGCTAACGTAGGCAATACCGGACACAGTTTCGGAAGCCACTGTCACTTTGAAGTAAGAGTAAACGGTTCGTCACGGAACCCGAGAAACTATATAAAGCCTTAGTCCGCACGGACGAGCGGAGGTCAGAATTGGCAAAAAAACGCTATACACAATATGATACACGGGAAGTCCACTGGGATGATGAGGAGATGCAGAAGCGCGTTGAAGAAAGGCGCAGAAAAAGCACATCCAGAAGGATCAGAAGAAAAGCTCTGACCCTGATACTTGTCATCGCTACCTTTTCTGTGCTGGCTACCATGTGCGGGAAAGATATCGTAAGACTCAAGGCGGAAAACCGCGCCCTTAAAAAGCAGCAGGTCGCTCTAGAACAGCAGAGAGAAGAACTTCAGGAGGAACTCAGGAACGCCAATAACCAGGAGTATATCCGTGAGCAGGCAAAGAAGCAGCTCAATCTGCTGAATCCGGGAGAGATACTCTTTACCTTCGACGAGGAAGAGCCGGAGGCAGAGGCTGAACAGGCAAAAGAGACAGAGGAGACCGAAAAAGCAGAAAAGGAAAAAGCTGAGGATTCCGGCAATGATGAAAAAGACGGAGGATCCGATGGCTAAAAGGAGATCGCACAGAGTTCAGGCGAAAAAACCTAAGAGCCTTGCAGGAGTCAGGCCGCATAAAAGCCTCGGCCAGAATTTCCTCATCGATGAAGAGGTGATTCAGACCATTGTTGACGAAAGCGGTGTGACGGAAGAGACCCTTGTACTTGAGATAGGTCCGGGCACAGGTGCACTTACCCTTCCTCTTGCTGAACGGGCAGGGAGAGTCATTGCCGTCGATCTCGATCCGGACATGATCGAAGGCCTCAGGATCAAGACTTTCGGGATGGATAATGTGGAACTGATCCATGGGGACATCCTTCAGCAGGACATCAAGGGGATGACCGAAAAGAGCATGGAGGAGCACGGACTTTCCGAGCTCCGCATAATCGGCAATCTCCCATACTATATAACGACACCAATAATCATGAAACTGCTCGAGGCAGATACCGGTGCAAAAAGCATTACTGTGATGATGCAGAAAGAGGTCGGCGACAGAATCGCCGCTGAACCGGGCACCAGGGCTTCGGGCGCAATAACGTATCCGGTTCACTACTACTCCGAAGTCACCGAGATCATCGACGTGCCGAGGGAATGCTTCTACCCGGTTCCGGGAGTCGATTCCGTTGTGCTCAGACTTGATCTCAGGGATGAGCCGGGAGTAAAGGTGAAAAGTGAGGAGATGCTCATGCGCTGCGTAAAGGCGGGCTTTGCCATGAGGCGCAAGACCCTGCTGAACGCACTCGCCTCATTGGGCGGATATGATAAAAAAACACTGTCGGATGCGCTTGAAAGCGCGGGCATCGATCCCGGCCGCAGAGCTGAGAGCCTTACTCTCGAAGAGTTCGCTAAACTATCCGACATTTTGCAGGAGGCATAATTTTGCAGGATAAGATTCGCAAGGTAATTGCCATGCTGGCTGCTTTCTTCAGAAAGATCGGCCAGGGCATCAGCAAAGTATTCCTTAAGATATTTCCGAAACGAGCGGCAAAATACTATGACGCAGACGTTCATGAGGCCAGGTACATCGGGCTCATGGCTCTCAGCGCGCTCGCGATTTATCTCTACATTGAGGAGTTTGCGAGACTCACTACAGGTCCGCTCGAGGGCATTCGCTGGGCGTTCACTCATCCGGTGATCTTTCTTTACAACACTCTTATAATCTTTGCGACCATAACTATTGCGCTGCTTTTCAGGAGGCGCAGATTTGTATGGCTCATGGTAGCGGTCATCTGGCTAGGGCTGGGTACCGCCAACGGTGTGATTCTCATGAACAGGATGACCCCGTTCACTCTTTATGACTGCACCAACTTTGCAGACGGACTCACCATCGCCACCACCTATTTTTCGAAGCTCCAGATAATACTTTTCCTTGTTGCCCTGGCGCTCGGAGTCGCGGCGATCACGCTGATTTTCATCAGGAGCGAGAAGTGGAAGAACATCAGTTATAAAAAGAGTTTAGCGGTGATCCTGGTTGCAGCAGCAGCTGCCGCCGGTTCTACAATAGGTCTGCAGCAGACTGGGGCAATAAGTTCATTCTTCGGAAACCTCAACTATGCATACAGAGACTACGGTATGCCGTACTGCTTTATTTCAACATCCGTCAGTGCGGGTATTTCAAGACCGAAGGGCTACTCCCCGGCTCTGATAGCGGGTATTCTTGAGGACAAGACAAAAAATGGTGAAGACACTGTGCTCGAGGAGAAAGAGGACAGCACTGATCATCCGAACATAATAGTGCTCCAGATGGAGTCGTTCACGGTAGCGCAGGATTACGCAAACATCGAAGTTTCAAAGGATCCTACTCCTGTGTTCAACAAGCTCTACAAGGAATACACATCGGGCAGCTTCATAGTCCCGGCCTGCGGCGCAGGAACAGCCAATACCGAATTTGAGGTGCTCACCGGTATCAGTGCCAAGTTCTTCGGACCGGGCGAATACCCGTACAAGGGCAAGCTGCGCGAAAACGTGCTCGAAAGCATGGCATATGTGACGCGCTCACACGGATACAATACCGCTGCGCTTCACAACCACAGAGCTCTCTTCTATAACAGAAACGAGGTGTATGCGAATCTCGGATTCAACACCTTCACTTCTGTTGAGTATATGAACAATGTATCGTTCACACCTACCAATTGGTGCAAGGACAAGGTTCTCACCGACGAGATCATGGAGATCATGAAATCGACCGAAGAGAGAGACTTCCTGCACGTCATCTCGGTCGAGGGACACGGCTCGTATCCGACGCAGAGAGTCTTCAAGAAACCATATACTGAAGTCACTACTGACGATGAAGAAACGAAATGGAAATACGAGTATTACCTCAACGAGTGTCATGAGATGGATACTTTCATTGGCGAACTCATTGACGCGATCGAGGACAGCGGTGAGCCGACCGTAATGATAATCTACGGTGATCACATCCCTGCTCTCGATGTAAAGGAAGAGAACTACAAGCAGAAGGATCTGTACACAACGCGTTACGTTATATGGGATAACATGGGACTTCCTAAGAAGGACCGCGACATCCATTCGTATGAGGGCGGAGCCATGCTGCTCACAGATGCGGGACTGGATCATGAAGGTATCATCTTTGACTACCAGCAGACAAATGATCCGGAAGATGACAGCACATATCTGTCAGATCAGGAGGCGCTGGCCTACGACATGCTCTACGGTAAGCAGTACGCCTACGGCGGCAAAGAGCCATATGAGCCTGTTGATATGAAGATGGGACACAAGAGCATCAAGATCAAAGATCTTGTGAAGATCGGTGACAGATATTACATAAGAGGAGACAATTTCACGGAGAGATCAATAATCAGTATGGACGGCAAGCAGCTGTCGACGGTATATCTGTCACCTACCCTGCTTGCGTTGAATGAGACTATCGATTCCAATGATATTGATAAGCTTGAGGTCAGCCAGGTGGATAAATCAAAGGAGACCGTGCTGACGACAGTCGGGGCAAACGAAGAGCTCTAGAGGAAGAGAGGGTGTGGCAACAGATGTACTTGCCTCGCCTCTCACAAATCGGCCGTTGCATCCTCAGTCGCTCCGTGCCACCGGGACGTTTGCGGAACTCGCTTCGCTCAGACATCCGCACAACGTCAGCCGGGCCGCGTTCGCTCCATCGGTGCAGCCGCCACGATTTGCTCGAAACGCTCGGCGCGCACATCTGTTGCCGCACCCTCTCCACCTTTTTCGCAATATTTAAAGGTGTTTCGGCGTACGGCTCCTGCGCAACGCTCGCTTCAGCACATGATTTTGCTGTATTATGGGGCTCCGCCGAAAAAGGACTTTATCAAATTTTTTTAACTCCCATTTAAACAGAGAGAAAACTATGAAAGAAACAACAAATACAAAGGAAATGATGGAAGTTTTGGAGGCTGAGACTGTAGCAGCTGAGACAAATAACGAACCGGCTGCAATCGATGTTTCGCTGGATGCGGAAGCTTCTGCTGAAGTTGCTGTTTCCGAGGATGATAATACAGTTGCAGAAGCGGAAACGGCCGGCCCGGAAGCTCCTGCTCAGGAGAATGACGGCAAGTACGATGTTGAGGGAATTCTCGAACTGTCGGATGATGGCTTCGGTTTCCTCAGATTTGACAATTTCCTGACTTCAAATAAAGACATCTATGTGTCGCCTACGCAGATCAGGCGTTTTGGCCTGAGGACCGGCGATAAGATATTCGGTATCGCGAGAAAACCGAGGGGCACTGAGAAATTCGGAGCGCTTCTGTATGTAAAGACGGTCAACGGCTTCGACCCGATGACTGCAAAGAGAAGGCCGCATTTCGACAGTCTGACCCCAATTTTCGCGAATGAGAAGATAGTGCTCGAGAATTCGAGCATTGATCTTTCGACGAGAGTAATGGATCTGGTGGCGCCTATCGGCAGAGGACAGAGAGGACTCATTGTTGCTCAGCCAAAGGCCGGCAAGACGGTGCTGCTCAAGAAGATCGCAGCTTCAGTCGAGGACAAGTATCCGGATATAGAGCTGATAGTGCTGCTCGTGGATGAGAGACCTGAAGAGGTCACTGACATGAAAAGGAGCCTGAAGCATTCCGAGGTCATCTACTCCACTTTTGATGAGGAGACGAAGCATCACGTAAAGGTGGCGCAGATGGTGATCGAGCGTGCGAAGCGTCTCGCGGAGTCCGGAAAGGACGTAATGATCCTTCTGGATTCGATAACAAGGCTCGCCAGAGCTTACAATATGGAGGTGCCGGCGTCCGGAAGGACGCTCTCGGGCGGTCTCGACCCGGGTGCGCTGCACCCGCCGAAGAAGTTCTTCGGCACAGCGCGGAACCTCGAAGAAGGCGGAAGCGTCACGATACTGGCCACCGCGCTGGTCGAGACCGGATCGCGCATGGACGATGTTATCTACGAGGAATTCAAGGGCACCGGCAATATGGAGCTCCACCTCGACAGACAGCTCAGTGAGCGCCGCATCTTCCCTGCCATCGACCTCTACAAGTCGGGCACCAGGCGGGAAGATCTCCTGCTTACACAGGAAGAATATCAGGTCATGTACATGCTGCGCCGGGCAATGAGCTCGGGCAGTGTAATGGATGTGACCGAAGAGATAATTGACAATCTTTCGAGCACTAAATGCAACAAGGATTTCGTCAACTTCATGCTTAAAAAACTTCATTAGCAATTCTTGCACCGCTCAAATTACAAATATGGCAAAGATAGATTACGACAAAATATTTATAGACGGCGCCTGCCCTACCCCAATTGGCGGACAGGCTGTAATGGAAGGCGTTATGATGCAGGGCACTGACAGGCTTGCTCTTGCGATGCGCCTGCCTTCGGGCGAGCTTTACCTTAAAACAAAGCTCAAGAAGAAGCAGTCACGGGCTGCGAAGATTCCTTTCATAAGGGGTATCGTTTCATTCGTAAACGCTCTCGTCGGCGGGATGAGTACTCTGATGGAGTCCGCCGATATACTCGAGACATATGCCCCGGAACAGTATGCTGAAGAGGAAGGAAAGCTCGAGGCATGGATTAATAAGAAATTCGGTGAAAAGGCTGCATGGAATTTTCTGATGACTACAGCGCTTCTCTTTGCAGTAGCGGTTTCAATAGTCTTTTTCGTTATCCTGCCGACCTGGGTCGTCAACTTCCTCGGTAAATGGATACAGAACGCTTTTGTGCTCAATCTTATAGAAGGAATTCTCAGGATAGCGTTGTTCGTCGCTTATGTTGTGGCGATCCGGCGCATGAATGACATTAAAACACTGTTCCAGTACCACGGAGCAGAGCATAAATCGATACATTGTTTCGAGAACGACAGGGTGCTCTGTCCGGAGAATGCGGAAGAGTTCTATACACTGCACCCGAGATGCGGAACCAGCTTCCTGGTATTCGTGCTGATCATAAGCTTGCTTCTGTTCAGCTTTCTGGGATGGCCGAATCTGGTATTGAGGATCGTATCGAGGCTGCTGCTGATGCCTGTGATAGCAGCCATAAGCTTTGAGCTGCTGAGATGGGCCGGCAGATCGAACGGTAAGATCGTACGCATCCTCAGCTGGCCGGGTCTCCAGCTTCAGAGGCTGACGACTGCTGAGCCGAACAGAGACCAGCTTGAAGTTGCGCTGCTCTCGCTAAAGGCTGTACTTGTGGATCCGGGTGTTCCTGAGATCAACGGATTCGTCGACAAGGACGGTAATCCGGTGAGATCGATAGCCGAGATGAAAGAGGCCGAGCGTGAGATGGAGGCCTGGGCGGCAGATGTCGAAGCCCATACCGAAGCCAACAAGAAAGCTGCAGCTGAGGCGATAGATGACCTTACTCGTATAGAAGAGAGATCCGTTTTTGAAGATCCGGCTAACGGTGCGAGCGATGATGAGATATTCAGCGCGATCGACTTCCTTGACGGGCTCGACAGCGACGGATATACAATAGTTGCCCCTGAAGAGACAGACGGGAGAACTCTCGTAAGAGCCATTGCTGACAGAGAGGCGATGGAGGCAAAAGCCAGGACTCTTGCGCGCAGATATACAAAAGATATCAAGACCTACGAGAATGCACTCAGCTGGGGCAAAGCTGCGCTTAGCATGCTTCCGAACGGCAAGAACGAGGCCAGAATGATAATGTCGTATGCGACAGGCCTCGGTACAACCGAACTCATCACAAGATCAAAGGAGCTAATGCGAGAGGACGATTTTGAAGAGTTCCAGAAACGGATCTACGCTAGGATCGAGGGTGTACCTCTGCAGTACATACTCGGAATGCAGGAATTCATGGGATTGCCGTTCAGGGTCAATGAATCGGTGCTCATACCGCGTCTCGATACTGAAGTACTGGTCGAAAATGTAATAGAGACCATTAACAGAATGAATCTCATCAGTCCGGAAGTGCTTGATCTGTGCACTGGGAGCGGAGCTATTGGTATCAGCATAGCGTCAAAGGTACCGGATGCTGTCGTGACCATGACAGACGCGTCCGAAAAGGCGCTGCAGACAGCGATGAACAATGCGGGTCTCAACGGAGTCAACAGCCACTGCGTATTCCTGCTCGGCGACATGTTTGACGCTGTACCGGAGGACAAGCGATACGATGTGATAGTCTGCAATCCGCCGTATATCCCTAGCGATGTCATCGAAACGCTGGATATAGAAGTAAAGGACCACGAGCCGCGTATGGCTCTCGACGGCGGCAAAGACGGGCTTGATTATTACAGGATAATAGCGGACAAAGCCAGTCTGCATCTGAAAACAGGCGGCGTGCTCGCTCTCGAAATTGGCGCCGAACAGGCTGCTGATGTAAAGAAGCTGCTGAACAATGCGAACACATACGAGGGAATCAGAGTGATTCGCGATCTCGCACACCTTGACCGCGCTATAATCGCAACACGCAAATAAACAGGGGCAACAGGGTCAGAGAGTACTCTGAACTGGCTTTCAGACCGGGAGGAAATCTATAAATGAATGGTTTTTTAATATTGTTTGCTGTCGCACTGATTGTAAGCTCGATAGGATTCAAAAAGTATGTATGGTTCATATCGATAGGATATGGATTTTCCGTGGCAGCTATCGGACTTGTGCTGCTCTTCCTTTACGGCAGGAGTGCAGATGCAGGGCTCATTATAGCATGCGTGCTGTTCATCCTCTATGGACTCAGGCTCGGCGGATACCTGACTTACAGGGAAACAAAGAAGACCTCGTACAACAAGAAGATGAAAAAAGAGATCAAGGACGGCAAAGGCATGCCGGTGATCGCTAAATGCGGTATATGGATCTCGGCCGCGCTGCTCTACGCATGTGAAACTTCGCCCGTTCTGTTCAGACTCGAAAACGGAAAAGGCACTGACGGATGGGTCATAGCAGGAATCATCATTATGGCGATCGGACTTGTTACTGAGACAAGTGCCGATGTACAGAAGAGCCTGGCAAAGAAAGAAAAACCGGGGCGATTCGTCGATACAGGGCTGTATAAGATCGTAAGATGCCCGAATTACATGGGCGAGATGACATTCTGGACAGGAGTGTTCCTCACGGGTATCGGCTCGAACGCAGGCGCATGGCAATGGATAGCGGTCCTGACCGGATACCTCGGCATCATTTACGTTATGTTCGGAGGAGCACGCAGACTCGAGATAAGGCAGGACAGGGAGTATAAGGACGATCCGGAGTACTGGGCATATAAAAACAAAACGCCTATCATGATACCGATCATACCGCTTTACAGCGTTAGGAAATATAAGTGGCTCGTTGCCTGATGTAAAGAAAAGAAATGACTGAATTTGAAAGAATGGAAGCCGGGCTGCTGTACGATCCTGGAGCTGAAGAAATCCTGTCAGTACAGAGTCCGCTTGGAGAGAAAATCAAGGAGTTCAATGATCTCAGGCCGTCGCAGTTCGAAGAACAGCAGCTCCTCATGAGGGAAATGTTTGCCGAATGCGGAGAGAATGTATACATTCAGAGACCTCTGTACGCTAACTGGGGAGGCAGCCATGTTCACATGGGCTCCAACATCTATGCAAACTTTAATCTGACACTGGTCGATGATGGGCACATATATATTGGCGACTGGGTCAAATTCGGCCCGAATGTCACTATCGTGACGGCAGGACATCCGGTGCTCCCCGAGCTTAGGAAGGAGCCTACTCTTCAGTTCAACAAGGATGTGCATATAGAGGAGTGCGTCTGGATAGGTGCCGGAGTGATAGTCCTGCCGGGCGTGACCATCGGAAGAAACAGCGTAATAGGCGCCGGAAGTGTAGTTACAAAGGATATACCCGAGAATGTCGTTGCGGTCGGTAACCCTTGCAGGGTCATGAGGCTGATCGGAGAGAAAGACAGAGAAACGTTTTTCAGAAACGAGAAGATAGACTGGGAGGAACTATATGGCTAAAGTAATACTGATAAACGGAAGCCCGAGAGCAGATCAGTGTACAGCGACAGCTCTCGATGAGATGATAAAGACATTCCATGAAGAGGGTGTCGATACAGAACTTATCCACATCGGAAACAAGAGCATCAGAGGCTGCGCAGCCTGCGGATATTGCTCGACTCATGACGGATGTGTGTTCAAAGATATAGTGAACGAAGTAAATGCCAAGCTTGAGAAGGCAGACGGTCTCGTTGTAGGCAGCCCTGTTTACTACAGCTCGCCGAACGGAACGCTGATCTCCTTCCTCGACAGGCTGTTCTACAGCGCTCAGTATGATATGCACATGAAGGTCGGAGCGGGAGTAGTAAGCGCAAGGCGCGGCGGCACCACTGCATCGTTCGATGTGCTCAATAAGTACTTCAGTATCAGCGGAATGCCGATAGCTTCATCCACTTACTGGAATAATGTGCACGGATTCACTGCAGAAGATGTGAAGAAGGATGCCGAGGGACTTCAGGTAATGAGGAATCTCGCCCGCAACATGGCTTTCATGATAAAAGCCATTGCCGATGCCAAAGAAAAATACGGACTTCCGAAAGTGGAGCACGACTCGTTCACCAGCTTTATGGACGGAAAGTAAAAGGAGGAAATGGATATGTGCCTTTCAACTGTATACAAGAATGAAGTAAACGATGCGAATATGCTCGCAAAGAACGTTGCGGACATTAAGGTCGACGGCGGAAAACTCATTTTCACCGACCTTATGGGGATCCGCTATACATTTGACGGAACACTTGAAAAAGTAGACCTGATGGACAACTACGTTATCGTAAAAGAATAGGAGAAAAAATGTATTACAACGATTTTAAAGATCTGAAACTTTCCGGACTCGGCCTTGGCTGCATGCGCCTTCCGTGTATTGACGGTGATGACGCCAGACCTGATCCGCAGGCTGTACAGGAGATGGTCGATTACGCGATGGCTAACGGCATCAACTACTTCGATACTGCATGGGGATATCACGCCGGCAACAGCGAGACAGTCGTCGGGGAAGCGCTGTCGAAATATGACAGGAGCAGCTTCTACCTTGCGAGCAAGTTTCCGGGCTACGATCTGTCCAACTTCGGCAAGCACGAGGAGATCTTCGAAAAGCAGCTCGAGAAGTGTAAGACTGACTATTTTGACTTCTATCTTTATCACAACGTGTGCGAGCTTAATATCGACAAGTATCTTGATGACAGCACCGGCCTCACTGAGTTTCTTTTGAAAAAGAAGGAAGAAGGCAAGATCCGCCACCTCGGTTTCTCGTGCCACGGCAGTCAGGAGACTATGCACCGCTTCATAATGAAGAACTTCAGACATATCGAGTTCTGCCAGATCCAGCTGAACTATCTTGACCTTGAGTTCCAGAACGCAAAAGACAAGGTGGAGGAACTCAATAACATCGGTATTCCTATCTGGGTAATGGAGCCTCTTCGCGGAGGCAAGCTCGCTAAGTCCTGCCTCGGCGGCGAGAAGATGCTCGCAAAGAGCAACCCGGACTACACGCCTGCCAACTGGGCGTTCGGATTTGTAGAGTCCGTGCCGGGAGTCACCATGATACTTTCAGGAATGTCGAACTTCGAGCAGCTGAAGCAGAATATAGATTTCTTCAGTGAGAAAAGAGCTCTCGGAGATGACGATATAGCGATCCTGCTGACAGCAGCGCACTACGACACAACTGGCAAGAATGCCGGCACTGTGCCTTGCACGGCCTGCAGATACTGCACTACAAAGTGCCCTCAGGAACTCGATATCCCTAGAATACTCTCGCTTTACAACGAGCACGCGTACAGTGAAGGCGGATTCATCGCGCCTATGGCACTTGCTGCGTTTGATGAGAACAAGCTTCCGTCAGCATGCATCGGATGCGGAGCATGCGCGGCAGTCTGCCCGCAGCAGATCGACATCCCGGGTACTATGAAGAAGTTTACAACCTTATTAAAGTAATAAAAAACAGTCCGGATGAGAACACTCTCAGCCGGACTGTTTTTTTAGTTCAAAAAAACAATATGGTCTATATTAAACCTTGCCTTGAACCCCGCCCAGGGGTTACTATTTTATTAACAGGAAACTGATGGGGGTGTTTTAGTGCCCTTATTAGTAAAGAGAGGGATTTTTTAATAAGGAAGAGGAGAAACAATATGAAAGACCTCAAGCATCTTTTGTATTTTGAGAACCTCCTGCAGAATGCAAACAACGAACTGATAGAACAGGCCAAGAAGGACGGCAAAATCTGCGCTGCGTTTACGTGCGAGAATATACCGGAGCCTCTTATGAACCTTGGCAACGCGTTCTCGGTTCGTCTTTTTGCGCCTAATTCCGGCTCGCTCGACATAGCTACGTATTATATGACGAGTTTTCTTTGCGAGACGAGCAGGGCCCTGCTGGAGAGAGCGATCGAGGGAGGCTTCAATTTCGCAGACTGCCTGATTGCTGCGGATGGCTGCACAATGATGAATCGTGCCGCTGAGAACATGGAGCTGCTTCACACCATGGATGAGGGAAAGGACAAGTTCTTCTATCAGTTCATGGAGATACCTATGAAGGCGACCGAAAACGGAGTCGCGCTCCTGAAGCTGCAGAGCCAGAATCACATACTCAAGCCGCTGCATGACAACTACGGCATCGACATCTCAGAAGAGGCCATGCTCAAGGCTGTTGAGGAGCATAACGAGGTATGCAGACTTATACAGGAAATCGGGGCGTTCCGCAAGGAAGAAGATCCTCGCATCACGGGCTATGAGTTCCACGTACTTACGCTGGCAACATATCTGGCACCGAAGTATCTGCTCATCGATAAGCTCAGAGAAACGCTCGAGGAGATCAGGACAAGAGAGCCTGACGGCAAGAAGTGGCGCGCACGCGTACTGGTGGTCGGTTCTGAAATTGATGACATCGGCATGATCAAACTGATCGAGGAATGCGGCACTTACGTATGCGCTGACAGATTCTGCTTCGGCTCGCTTCCTGGCAGAGTTCCTATCAAGATCGACCCTGACTCGGAAGACGACGTACTTACACAGATCTGCCGCCACTACACGATGATCGGACAGTGCCCGCGTACCATGAACATGGAGAAGGTATATGGCCGCAAGAAATACGTGGCAGATCTCGCCAAAGAGTACAAGGCCGACGGCATCATCTACGAGCAGGTCAAGTTCTGCGACCCTTGGGCTTATGAGCGCATGCTGGGATCGCACATGCTGAGAGAGGATTACGGATTCCCGGTGCTCTCAGTAGACAGACCGTATAACATCAACGCCGGCGCCGGCCAGATGCGTACACGTGTACAGGCTTTCATAGAAAGCATTGAGATAAAGAAGATTCAGGGAGGTGAGAAATAATGGCATTCAAAACGGTCAGGAAGATCACTAACCCTAAGAAGAAAAAAGGTGACCAGACGCTGGGCAAGCTCTATCCTACCAACGGCAAGACCAAGGTCTTCGTCCGCCGTGAATGGAGAGGTGTAAAGGACACACTCTACGATTATTCGAGATGGCTGTACATCATGTCGATCCTAGCAAGATTCATCGCGAAGCCTCGTAACATCAAGGCTATGTTCCGTTACAGATGGATGGCCAACTATCTTGCTGTTCCTTACATGATGGACAAGTTCACACTCGGACTCAGAGATGAGCCGCTGCGCATCACCCACACAGCCATGAACTTCGTAATTTACGACGTAGCCAAGACGATGGACAACATCTTCAAGGGCGACCGCCGTACGGGCAATAACAAGAAGTTCTCTGATACATGCGTGCTGACAGACGAGAATGCGATGACAGCGTTCATGATGGGATTCCAGGATACAACAGCTATCCTCAGAGAGGTCCCTACAATGTTCGTCGCAAACCTTCTGACTCAGAACTCGACTACACATTATCTTGACGTTGCTCAGGAATTCGGACTTCCGGGCGATGTATGCCCGATGCCTGAAGCAGAGGCCGGCATCTCCATTGATGACGACTTCGCTGTACTCGGATGCTGCGCTGTTCAGGTCAATACCACCTGCGACGGATCACTCATGGGCAACGGGGTTATCGCACACAGACTCGAACGCGAATACGGTATCCCTACATTCCAGCTGACTGCCCCGCTCCGCCACAAGGAGGACGACGTTCAGGAATACGCTGCCAATGACATGAAGGAAGCTGTAAAGTTCATCGAAGAGCACGCTCATGAGAAGTGGAACTGGAAGCGCTATTTCGAGAGCGCTGCCAGAGTAAACGATGCGACCAGACATCGCGCGTTCTGGCTCGACAACAACTCAACTGACTATCCTCAGTTCGTAGGTTCGGTATTCTCCCTCTACAACGACACCAACTACATGGGTAACTGCGGAAGATCCGCTCTCTTCCCGCCAAAAGACAAGAAGATCAGCAAGCTCGTTGAGCAGGGTTACAAGAAAAAGACGATGATCTGCCCTGAGTACAGGCACAGATGTATCGTCTGGGGAGTACAGCCGCAGTACAACATTCATATGCTCTACTGGATGATGCATTGCTGGGGAGTTGTGCCGCTGACAGACATGCTCTCGATGGTCAACACCGACATGATCGCAGATGTGGATACTCCTGAGAACAGAGAGAAAGCATGGTACGACATGGCATGGCTCAACGAGAACATGATCATGCGTAACCGTACTCACGGCGGATACAAGGTGCTCGTCGATGAGCTCTGGGAGTTCTGCGAGATCATGAACGCCGATATGGTAATGATGTGGGAGCACATGAGCTGCAAGGCTCTTGACGGTCTCCACGGAATGTTCGAGGAGCAGGGCCGCGAGAGAGGCATCCATGTTGTATGGGTATGCCACGACCTCTGCGATCCGAGAGTCTACACAAGACAGGCTATCCGTGACGAATTCAGTCAGTACATGCGTACAGTGCTGCGCGAGGAGCCGCTTGATCCGACTATCGAGCATATTCCTGACGAGAACATGTGGTAGTTTGGCTCGGTCTTTTCGCCCACAGCTTCGTCAACGCTTCGACTCAAGCTCGGTCACTTACAACAGGTAAGCTCCCTTGCTCTCGCTTGCGTTTCCTCGCTGTGAACGAAAATCCCTTTGCCAAACGGAGATCGCAACCCTGAAAAATAGTGTAACGAAAAAACACCAGGAAACGCATGCAATCCTGGTGTTTTATATTGCAAGGGAGTGATCTGCCTTGACACTTTTTGTTGCGGGTTTAGAATTAATGTGTAATGGAAAGCCGTCTTCTGAAAAAACGAATACCCACGGATCCGGACCTGACGAGCGGCTCTATTGTCGATAAGGTCCTTCTTTTTGCCATTCCGCTCATGCTGACGAGTATGCTGCAGCAGCTTTTCAATGCGACTGACGTCGCTGTAGTAGGAAAGTTCGCAAGCATGGAGGCGATGGCGGCGGTTGGAAGCAACACGCCGATAGTTTCGCTGCTGGTCAACTTCTTTGTTGGGATCTCGGTAGGCTCAAACGTGCTTATTTCTCACAACATCGGAGCAAGAGAGCCGGAAAAAGCAAAAAGTGCTGTAAGGACTTCCATGGCGTTTGCTCTGGCTGCGGGTGTATTCGTTGCAGTGCTTGGCAATCTGATAGCAGTTCCTATCATAGATCTCCTGGGCGTTCCGGCTGAGGTAAAAGATTACTCGGTCACCTATCTCAGGATCTACTTCAGCGGCGTTCCGTTCATCATGCTGTATAACTTTGAAGCCGCCATTTTCAGGAGCAACGGCAACACGCGTACTCCCCTCATCTGCCTGACTGCCGGCGGGGTATTCAATGTGGCTGCGAACCTGTTCTTCGTTCTGGTTCTGGGAATGGATGTGGACGGTGTTGCAATAGCGACTGTGCTTGCGAACGTGATAAGTTCCATGATGCTGCTCTACTATCTTAGGAGAGAAGACAGTGTCATACATGTCAATGTGGCAAAGATCCGGATGAATAAGGACGATCTTAAAACCATCCTCAGGATCGGCTTGCCGGCCGGTCTGCAGAGCGCGGTCTTCTCCATATCCAACATCTGCATACAGTCAGCAATAAACAGCCTCGGCGCCGATTACATGGCGGCATCTTCCGCGGCGTTCAACATAGAGATTTTCGCTTTCTTTGTAGTTAATTCATTTACGCAGACGCTGGTGACTTTCGTAGGCCAGAACTACGGCGCCGGCAAGTACGCCAGGTGCAGGGAAGTTGTCCGAAAGACACTGCTTGTGAGCTGGACGTTTACTATGGTGCTTTCTGCCCTGCTCCTCATTTTCGCCAGGCCTTTGCTTGGACTTTTCACAAACGAGCCGCAGGTAATAGAAGCGGGTCTGCTGAGGATCAGACTTCTCCTTTATGCTGAGACACTGAACGTGCTGATGGACAATCTGTCCGGTGCAATGAGAGGCCTCGGAAAGTCACTGGTCCCTGCCCTCACGACACTGATATGCGTTTGCGGGGTGCGTATCATATGGGTATTCACCGGATTTCAGATTTACCACTCATGGCTGTCACTGATGATAGTCTTCCCTGTCAGCTGGGGAGTCAACGCGGTATTCATTATCATCGGATATATCCGCACCCGCAATCGCATGCTGCCGGCGGAGAAACAGTAAGCAGCAGGACGGTAAGCATCAAAACAGTATAAACGAAAAAACGGCGCTCCCGCGGGAGCGCCGTTGCTATACATAATCTTATTTATAAAGATCCTGAAGTTCGTACCTTTTTATCTTTCCGGTGACTGTGCGAGGAAGTGCATCTGACGTCATTATGATATCGCTTATCTGACGTGAGTGAGGGATGCTTTTGTTGAATCTTTCGACTTCCCTGACAAGCTTTTTCCTTATATCTGCCGCAATAACAGGATCCTTAGGGCATGTGCCGGCTACCAGCACGGCTTCGCCATCTTTCAGGATGACTCCAAGGTCAGGCATGCCGCTCATCTGTTCAAGAGCTTCTTCATATTCAAGACAGAAGATCTTATCTCCGTCGGAAAGCACCAGCACGTCATTCTTGCGGCCTTTCAGATGAAGTCTGCCCTTTTCGTCAAACCATCCGAGGTCGCCGGTAAAGAAGCGTCCGTTCTCAAACATAGGCTCTCTGCCAAGATAGCCCTGCATCATGCAAGGTGTTGCGACAGAGATTTCACCGTCTTCTTCTATACGAATATCTGCCTCCGGACACGGATACATGGCAGCAGGCTCGTCGAGATCCTGGGTGATCGCGATGCCGCTCGATGTTTCCGTTAGTCCATAACCTACATATACTGCAATCCCCTTTTCTTTCAGGCGGTCGATCAGATACTGCGGGCAAGGAGCTCCGCCGATCAGAACGACACGGAGTTCAGGGTTCAGAGCGTCTTTACTGAGCATATCGGCGATCTGCGAAGGAACAGCAGGTAAAATGGTAGGTTTGAAAAACAGAGCATCTCCGGTAAAACGGAGCACGTCCCTGCCGAGAGCTACCGTTGCGCCATATGCGAGTCCCCACAGCATGGCACATACGAAGCCGTATGCGTGTGACAGGGAGAGGTTTGACAGGATCACATCGTCTTTACCGCATGCCAGCATACTCTGACCGCTCCATGCGCTGGTGCAAAGAGATTTCGATGTGAGTCTTACGATCTTGGAGCTGCTTGTGGTGCCTGAAGTAAAGAAGAGAAGCTCTCCTTCCCCACCCTTGCCTTTTAAGCGCCCAAACTCGTCGCGCTGGTTTTCGCGGGCACTTCTGGCGGCTTCAGCAGCCGCGGCAGCGAACTCGTTGAAGCCTTCCGGAACACGCGGGTCGGCGATAATGACATCGCAGCCGGCTAATACGTGAGCGAAGATGTCTACAAGAGAATCTACGGTCTGCTCGTATCTGACGACTTCGACACTGCTGCATTCAGCCTTCACATGGAAGGATTCGGAGATTATCATCTCGCTGAAATCCCGGTAGGAGACCTCATAGGTTTCGCCTTCCATGTTGCCGCAGCGTATCGCGATACTGTCACGTGCCAGGAAGTCGTTTACAAGCTCTTCGAAGGATGAAAACTTTCTGTATATGCTATACATAGTCGGTGCCCTTTTTTATTACTTGTTTTGAAATAGGCTTGCTATGATTATAAAACAATCGCGTCAGAGCCTCTATAAAAAAATGATGCAAATGGCTGAATTACGGCATTTTATGCAAATTGTCAACTGAGATACAAGGATAATAAAAATGCCGGGGAATGATACCCCGGCTTTCAGTTTGCATAGCTCTGAGCTTACGCTCTTGCTCTTGCCATTGCTTCTTCGAAATCTCTTGTTCCTTCCCAGACATTGTTGGAGTATGGGTTCTTGCCCATCTTGATGGAGCGCTGGATTATGAATGCCATAACGACTACGTTGATAGCGATAGCTGCAACGGCGATGACTCCCTGCATTCTCGGATCCGCAACGATGCCCATGTCAGAGATGATCTGACCAGCCTGAGCAGTTTTGCCTGCGCCGGAGTTGTACAGAGTGATAGCCTTGTCATACAGATCCATGGTAGTGATACCAAGCTCCGTAGCGTTTCCGTAAACCGACGGAAGCGCAGCAGCGAATCTGCTGGAGAGCTGGAATGCAGGTACAACCTGTGCCCACATGCACCAGATAGCGAGGGTGTTAGCACGGTTCTGGATCCAGCCGCCCTTGTTCCACAGTGCATTTGCGAATGTAGGAGCAAGGAGAAGCGCAACTCCGCAGTACCAGCTGTGTGTAGGAAGATTGAGGTAAGTGTACTCGAAGTTCCACACATCGTATGCGAGGATGAACCAGATGGTCATGTCAGGCCAGAGCATGTCGGACATGTTCTTGTCTTTCGATGTGAACAGGTGGATGCAGCCTGTCATGCAGAAGATGTTGATGAGTCCTGCAAGAGCATTGACTACGTTCCACCATCCGCCATAGATGAATACGCCTTCATTCGATGCCCACCATGCGCCGGACAGGTCGCCTGTGATGGAGAATGCTGCGAGAGCAGATTCCATGTCGGATACATTAGCGATCATGATGTTAGCTGCAACGATGAACCATGGCCACCATTTGAACCAGGCTTTCTTGCCGAGCCCCCACTCGTATTTGATCATCATGAAACCTACACAGCCGATGTCAGCAGCGTAAAGCTTGAAGTAGTGGAACCAGCCGTCCATGAATGCGACTGTAGGGTTCTCCGGTCCGCCGAACATTCCGACATGAGCGAGAATGAAATAAACCGTAAGAATAGCCGGTATGATAACGAATACGATCATGCCGCCGAGCTTTGTCCTTCTGCCGATCTCGTTCATGAGGATCAGTCCGATAAAGACGAGTACCCAGCCTATAAGCTGCATGGCTGCATGACTGCTGTAAAGCTGAAATATCATATAATACCTCCTAATACAAGTTGCTTATTTATTTGCTTATTAATGGAAACGATTTAATGGGTTTAAGTTTCCGTCGCTGATTATAAGGCTTTGTTAACAATATATCAACCTAATTATTGAGAAAGTCATATTGACTTTTATTATGATGTGAAAAAAATACATCTGAAAGAATCATGCATGATGCGATTTTTCATTCTGCCGCAAACGACGGCGTTTTACATTGTTAAAATTCATCAATGAATCACATTTCAGCATGCAAATAGTCTATAATAATCCACTGCAGGAGAGGCTGCATCACCTTTTGAAAAGGTCTGCGCTCTCCCCTATGGGAAGGAGATAAAAAATGAACAGAAATCTTATAGCGGCTGTGGCGTACTTTACATGGATAGGTTTCCTTGCTGCTTATATGCTGGGCGACAAGAACGACCCGTTCATCAGGCACCATCTGAATCAGGCGCTGGTGATCGACCTTGCGGGTTTGATAGGAGGCGTATTTGCTGTAATACCGCTTCTCGGCGCTTTGGTAGCCGGAGTGGTAAATATCGCGGGATTTGTACTGGATATCATGGGTGCAGTCAGCGCATACCAGGGAAGCACAGCATCGCTTCCTCTCATCGGGGATATCCATATTATCGGATAACAGCATGCTTTAGCGAAAACCGGTTTGAGATCCCTGCGAAAGTATACGAAACTGAACAGAAACTTACGAAAACAGGAAGTATATAATTGATAAGAAGGGGTGAATGGAAATGAGAAAAGTTACTAAATTGCTTGCGTTGACTATGGCAATGCTGATGATTTTCGCACTCGGCCTCTCAGCATGCGGAAGCAAGGCCAAAGAGCCGGCTGCAGATGAAGGACAGAATCCGGTCATGAACTTCGTCGGCAACTATGTCTGCGGAAGAGCCTGCATCACTATAGGCGCAACAGATGAAAAAAATGGCGCAGATGCAACGGTTACATGGAGCAGCAGCGCAGCGGAAAACAGCGCGTGGGTCATGAGCGGAACCTTCGATCCTGATACACTGCAGTTCGAATACCACGACTGCGTAAGGACCGACTACGTTTATAACGAAAGCGGAGATGTCGATTCTCAGGAAGAAGTATACACAGGCGGACATGGATTCATGACATTCACAGAAGGGGATCCTCTGACGCTTACATGGCAGGATGATCAGGAGCACGTGGCAGATGACATGGTCTTCGAGTATGCAGGCATGGTGCCAGATGACGGCGGAATCGGCATGGCAAATCCTTGGAGTGATGCAGGCACACTGTCAGAGGCTGCTGAAGGAGCAGGCCTGGATGGATTCTCGATTCCTGAAGGCGCAGAGATAAGTCTTGGAGAGGTAAACGTCACAGAGGCAAGATGCATGGAAGGTCTTGCGGAAGCTGTCGTTGAATTCCCTGCAGTCGAGATGACGATCCGCAAAGGAAACGCATCCGTTGCTGCTGACGGAGACATTTCCGGTGACTACAACGAGTACGCAAACACCTGGACCCAGAACATAAAAGGCCTTGAAGTCACATGCTTCGGAAACCGCGAAGGCGATGCGACCAAAACGATCTGGCAGGTAGATGACACATGCTACTCGATCACGGCATACGGACTTGGCGGAGATACAGACTACGGCCTGTCTCCGGACGACCTCAACTCGCTCATCAACGGCATCCAGTAAAAAACGCAAAAAATTTAAAAACTGCAGCGGTATAACCGCCGCAGTTTTTAATTGCTGTCAATACTGATACATTAAGCGTTTTTGATCAGTGAAAGTGCCTGCTCTATCAGATCGTTGCTCTCGCCGAGCTTGTCGACTGCATCGTGTATAAGATCTCCCACTACATCGTCAAAGCAGTGACCGAGATCGTGAAGCTCTTCGGCGTGATGTCTGTTGTGATCGAGCATATATTTAAGAAGTGCCAGGGCTTCTTCAGGTGAAGATGCTGCGGCATGCGAGTGAGTATGAGCGTGTGTATGAGTGGTGCCGTCAGCATGGGTGTGCGTATGGCTGTGACCGCAGTGCTCGTGTGAATGCGTATGTTCGTGATCATGTTCGTGAACCTCGTGTTCATGATCTGCTATGATGTTTTTGCTTTCGTTATCTGTACACATTTTGTGCCTCCCTTACGTGCCCGTTTTTCTTATCAGCATGATTGTCCTGCGCTAGTCATAAGAAGTCGAATCAGTCGTCATTTTAACCGTCATGCGATATAACGAGATGACATTTGCCGTCATCAAACTCGTCACCATTTCTGAAACTATGCATTTCAGATCAGCAGCGGACTTCGTGCTTTGACTGCCAGGATGCATTGTTTTTACCTGCTGTTTTACTGTTGCTACAGGGTAGAAACTGCTATATCCTACTCGTTTATTGTAATCAAATATGTGGTATTTTTAAAGGCTTTGCAACCCCATATGGGGGTTATTTTTGTGCTCAGAATTCTTGTATAAAAAAAATACAAAAACGCGGACACTAATTGCAGTTTCCGCGTTTCCTTCTCGTTGACACTTTTATAACGAAGGCCGTAAAATAGAATCATCAATATTATAGTAGAAAAAAGTCTGTCTCGTACGTGCGGAATGCGCGCTTTCATGCGCTAAAGCAGTATGGAGAGACGGTTTTCTATGACAGTTTTTTATATCTGAGAGGGAGAGGTAAGGTGACACACAATGCGTGACTTAAAGCATCTGATCTACTTTGAGGACCTTCTGCAGGAAGCTAACAACGAGCTCGTGCGCAAGGGCAAAGAAGACGGCAATCTGTGCCTTGGCTACACTTGCTACTTCATGCCTGAGGTCCTTCTCGATCTGCCGGGCTGCTTCGCAGTCAGACTGAGAGCGCCTAAGTGCACATCGCCTGACATGGCTTCTTACTACATGTCGGGTCGTACATGCCACTATGGCAGATCACTTCTCGAGAGAGCTCTTGAGGGCGGCTTCAACTTCATTGACGCCCAGCTCGCTACAGAGACCTGCACGGTAACATGCAGATTCCAGGAGCATCTCGACTACATGGACGACGTTATCAACAACGCTACGTTCAAGACTTCATTCACAGACGTTCCGTTCAAGAAGAATGAGAACAGCATCGATCACTACAGGAAGCAGCTCAAGATCAAGGTTCTTGATTTCCTTGCTAAGGAGTACGGCGTCGACACATCCGACGAAGCTATCCTGAAGGCGATCAAAATCAACAACGAAGTAAACGACATCATCACGGAGATCGGAAACTTCCGCAAGCTCGACAACCCTACTATCACGGGTTACGAGTTCAGCGTAATCACGCTGGTATCACTGGTCTGCCCGAAGTACCTGATCGTCGACAAGCTCAGAGAGACGCTCGAAGAGCTCAAGACCAGAGAACCTGACGACAAGCCTAACTTCAAGATCAAAGTCCTGCTCGCCGGTTCAGAGAACGACGATCCTGACTTCATCAAGCTGATCGAAGGCTGCGGAGCTCTCGTAGTAGCCGACAGACACTGCTACGGTTCACTCGAGTCCAGACAGCACATCGACATCAAGGAGGGTGAAGATCCTCTGACAGCTGTCGCCAGACATTATCTGCTGACGAGCCAGTGCGCAAGATTCATGGAGCAGAAGGAGATGAGACACCGCAAGAAGGTTCTCGCCGATTATGCCAAGGAGTACAAGGCAGACGGCATCATCGTGGAATCCAACAAGTTCTGTGAATACTGGAGCTTTGAGAGAATGATCGACACGATCGTTCTTCCTAGAGACTTCGGATACCCGGTATGCTCCATCGAGAAGGAGTACATCAACACAGCGTCCGGACAGCTCAGAACAAGATTCCAGGCGTTCGTTGAGAGCGTAGAGCTCAAGAAGATCCAGGAGGGCAAGTAAGATGAAAAAACCTGATTTGAAAAAACTCAAAGAAGTCGACTTCAAGAAGGCTGCCAGGGATTTCGTCTATGGCAAGCCTCACGGAGAAAGAAGACTCGGAGACCTGTACATCCCAAAGACAGGTCTGTATAAACACAGAGAGTGGCGTGGCATCAAGGATACCATGTACTACTTCAACCACATCTGGCTGTACAACTACGGAATGATCGTACGTGACATCATGGTTTACGGCGGCGGCCCAAAGGGTCTGGTCCAGTTCCTCAAGGGAACATGGAGATACAGATGGATGGGCCAGACTTACCTGACAGTAATGCACTGGTTCGACAGATGCCTTGAGGGTATGAGAGGCGAGACACTCGCAGCATCCGCATGGCACTTCAGAGGTATCGTAAGTGCATGCCTCTACCAGATCACCGGATTCTTCAACAGAGACCTCAACATCGGCGGTGACCCGGCTCTCAGAGCAAAGACGATCGGTACAGACGAGACAGTATGGGGCGGAGTCATCTATCCATACATGGATCAGGGCGGATATTACCTGCCAACACAGATGATCCCGTACTTCGTAACATGCCACTGCAACAACCACACTGTACTCAACTACATCGACGCTGTACAGGCTTACGGACTCCCGGGCGACCCATGTCCGATGTGCCAGGCCGAAGCCGGCATCTACATCGAGGACGATGTTCCTGATGCATACGTCGCGATGGTTACTACAAACGAAGCCTGCGACAGCTCGGTAGGAACATCCGTCATTCAGGACTGGATGATGAACAAGCCGCTCTTCGCTATGCCTCAGGTAATGCAGTTCGACGACGATTCCGTTCTCGAGAACTGTGCTAAGGAAATCGAGATGGCATGGAGATTCATGGAAGAGCAGACCGGACTCGAGTTCCACTGGGATGAGCTCAAGAAGCACATCGAGCTCCAGAACCAGCAGAACCAGTTCGAGAGAGAGAAATGGGATGTAGCTGCAAATACTCACAGCTATCCTATCAACGGCGTAGCTCAGGCTCTGTACAGGATCTTCTACTCGCAGTACGGCGAAAGACCGTTCTGGCATGATGTTGACAGACGCGTCAGAAAGATCATGGAGAAGTGCGTAAGCGAAGACATCAACACCTTCCCTATGACAAGACACAGAGTCATCGCATGGTCATGCGCTCCTCTGTACTACTCCGCATGGTGCACATGGGCTTACAACTGCTGGGGCCTCAACACGATCATCAACATGGACTCGCTGATGTTCGACCTCGATATCAGGACAGATACTTACGAGAACTGCCTGCTGGATATCGCGAAATACCACGAGTGGGCTCCGATGAGAAGAATGGCTGTAGGCGGACTGCAGCACATCTTCGAGCTCTGGGAGAACATGGAAAAGTTCAACTGCGACATGGTCATGATGTACGACCAGCTGCAGTGCAAGGGAATGCAGGGCGTTGTAGGACTCTTCGAAGACGAGTTCAGAGCACGCAACATCCACGCTATCTGGATGCCGCACGCACTGCCTGACAAGAGAACTGTTCCAAGATCACAGATCAGACAGATCATCAATGACTACATGTTCACAGTAATGGGCGAAGAACCGCTCGATCCGTCACTGCTTGACTTTGACGATATCGACAGCTGGTAGAAAGGAGGCCGGTGATGAAGAAGGCTAAAAAGAAAAAGAAAAATAAGGCCGTAAGATTCGTTAAGAAGACGCTCGGCATCGCGGCTCTTGCATATGCCGGACTGTTCTGCGTATTCTACTACGATCTTGACGGAAAGCTGCTCTACTACGTTGTTGAGCCGTTCATGAAGAACCACTTCGACAACATGGAGAGAAGAGATCCTCATACTGTTCCGTATGATCAGATCGACAGCGAATACATGAGTAAATAAAAATCTGTTTCATAAATAGCGGCCGCAACTGTTCATGGATGCATGCGGCGGTGAAGTGCTCGGCTCGAAGCTCGCGTATCCGCCATTGCATCTTCAGTCGCTCGCCGATCGCGGGGAGTTTTCATGCGAAGCAACAGCCCACTGGTGCTTCTGATTCAAACTCCATCCGCTCCGTCATCGCTCCATCGGTGCAGCTGGCAGTATCCGCTCGCGACTCTCGCCTCGCAGCTTCACCGCCGCAGGCTTTTAATAAAGAGCGGCCGCAAAATGTTAGAAAAGGAAGTTATTACTAGATGAAAAAGAAGTTCAAAGCTGAATCCCAGCGTCTGCTGGATATGATGATTAATTCGATTTACACGCACAAGGAGATCTTTCTGCGTGAGATCATCTCGAACGCGTCGGATGCCATCGACAAGATGTGCTATCTAGCACTGACCGATCCGTCGGTCGGAGAAAGCCGGAGCGATTATGAGATTATCATCACTCTCGACAAGGAGAACCGTACTCTTACGGTCAGCGACAACGGAATCGGCATGGACGAGCAGGAGCTTGAGAAGAACCTCGGCACCATAGCTTTCTCGGGAAGCAGCAAGTTCAGCGAACAGCTCGAGAAGGACTCGAAGGAAGCAAAGTCCACCACCGCGGACCACACCTCCGAAGTGGACATTATCGGACAGTTCGGCGTCGGATTCTATTCCGCGTTCATGGTGGCCGACAAGGTCGAGGTAGTCAGCAAGCGCTACGGTTCAGACAAGGCCTACAGATGGGTCTCCGAAGGAGCCGGCGGGTACAGCATCGAAGAAGCAGAGAGAGATGGCCATGGTACTGATGTCATCATGCACATCAGACAGGACGGCGAAGAAGAGGATGAATTCAGCCAGTACATGAGGGAATATCCTATCTACAAGCTGGTCAAGAAATACTCCGACTACATCCGCTTCCCTATCAAGATGCTCATGCCGCAGCCGCGCATCAAGGAAGGCTCGGATCCTGAGAACCCTGAGTATGAAGAGGTCTGGGAATATGAAGTGTTCAACTCCATGGTTCCGCTCTGGCAGCGCAAGAAGTCAGAGGTCACCAAGGAAGAGTACGACACTTTCTACAAGACGACTTTCCAGGACGACACCCCGCCTCTCGAGACACTTACAGTCTCGGTCGAAGGTCTTGTAAGCTACAATGCGCTGATGTTCATCCCTGAGCTGGTGCCTAACAAGTACTATACGGATGAATATTCAGGCGGATTGCAGCTCTACAGCTCGGGC
Organism: Anaerovoracaceae bacterium; assembly: GCA_045114615.1. Taxonomy (GTDB): domain Bacteria; phylum Bacillota; class Clostridia; order Peptostreptococcales; family Anaerovoracaceae; genus Crickella. Next base: position 10,393 of record JBGUKU010000065.1, on the reverse strand, counting down.
GTTCTGATCATGGACAAGTGCAAGGAACTCCTGCCGGAATATTTCAACTTTGTCAGAGGCGTTGTCGACTCCCCTGACCTGTCGCTCAATATCTCGAGAGAGATGCTGCAGCACGACAGACAGCTGAAGCTGATCTCAAACAATCTCGAAAAGAAGATCAGATCAAAGCTCGAGGAGATGCGCGATAAAAACAGAGAAGAGTACGAGAAGTTCTACAAGAGCTTCGGACGTCAGCTCAAGCTCTGTGCGCTCGACGACTACGGCAAATACAAGGAACAGCTGCAGGATCTTCTGATGTTCTGGTCCTCCACCGAGGGCAAACTCGTTACGCTGGCTGAATACGTAAGCCGCATGAAGGAAGATCAGGAATACATCTACTACGCAACCGGCGACAGCTTCGAAGCAGTAGACAAGATGCCGCAGACTGAGGTGCTCAAGGACAGAGGAATCGAGATCCTTTACTTCACGGACAGCACGGACGGATTCATCCCTGACATGTTCGTCAAATACAAGGAGAAGAAGTACATGTCCGTCATCGACGGAGACTTCGATCTCGGCGACGGCAAGGATGAAGAGAAGATGAACAAGGCGTTCAAGGACACCTTCGACTTCGTCAAGGAGACACTGGGCGACAGAGTTGATGTCGTAAAGGCGACAACAAAGCTCAAGACCCACCCGGTCTGCCTCTCCAGCGGCGAGGGCATCACCTTCGAGATGGAGAAGTACTTCACTGCCGTCAACCCTGATCTGGGAATGAAGGCAAAGCGCATACTCGAGCTCAACGTTGATCACGATGCTTTCCTGGCTCTCGACAGAGCGAGGATCGATGATCCGGAAAGAGCTAAGAAGATGTGCGAGGTGCTCCTCAATCAGGCTCTGCTGATCGCAGGCCTGCCGATCCAGGATCCTAGCGCCTACACAGACATTATTTGCAGCTTATTCTAAAAAACCATAGACTCTGATTTAAGTGGTATTGGTCCATTTCAACGGAAATCATGAAAATGGACCAAAATTATCAAGGAAAACTAATCGAAAATGGTCCATTTCGGCTAAAATTTTGAAAATGGACCAAAGTACAAAATTCAATGGAAGAAACTAGAGACACTAAAATTTTAACAGTTGCCGGTAAAGGCGGTGTCGGCAAAACTTCGATATCCTCTGCGATGGTCAGGATCCTTACTGAGGAATATCCTGACGCGAGGATCCTCGCAATTGATGCCGACCCTGCTATCGGTCTTACGACTGCTCTGGGTGTTGAGCCTACTGACACTCTAGACGGTATCCGTAAAAAGATCGTCGGAAGCGTTGAGGAAGGCCGCCCGAAGGAAGCCATTGAAATGCTCAACGAGGCAAGGTTCCGCATTTTCGACACCATGCTCGAGGAGCAGAAGTTCAGCTTCCTTGCAATCGGAAGACCTGAGGCTGCCGGCTGCTACTGCAAGGTGAACGCCTACCTCAAGGAGGTCATCAGCCTGCTGGCTAACGACTTCGACTATGTAGTCATTGACGGCGAAGCGGGTATCGAGCAGATCAACAGAAGAGTAATGGAAAAAGTCACGCATCTCTTCCTGATCACCGACCCGAGCCGCAAAGGCTGCAAGGTAGTGGACACAATCAAGGATGTTGCCGATGAACTCGTCATGTACGATAAGTGCGGAGTCATCGTCAACAGAGTCAAAGAGGAATCTATTCCTCATATCAAGATCGAATCGGCAGAAGTGCTTGCCTACATCCCTGATGACAAGACACATGCCGACAACGATATAATGGGCGTCAGTGTATTCGACCTTCCGGAAGATTCGCCGGTAATGGTCGGCACACGTGAGGCGCTCCGCAAAATGCAACTTATTTAATTAGATATTAAATAGCAGTAAGGGATCCCCCGCTGTACAGAGGAGGACCCCTCGCTGCAAAGTTGAGAGGGAGGTTTTAACATTGAAAGACTTGAAGCATTTGATCTACTTCGAGAGCCTTCTGGACAACGCTGACAACGAACTGGTAGAACAGGCGAAAAAGGACGGCAAGCTCATCATGGGCTATACATGCTATCACATTCCTGAAGTTCTGCTGAACGTTGACAACTGCGTATCGGTCAGACTCCGTGCACCGAGAACGGGTTCAATCGACATTTCTACCTATTATATGTCGAACTACGTATGCGAATACGCCCGTGCTCTGCTTGAGAGAGCTATCGAAGGCGGATTCCAGTTCCTGGACGGACTCGCAGGCGTGGATGCATGCTCGATGATGAACAGATTCTACGAGCACTTCAGCATCCTTAAGTGCAACACCAAGGAAAACTTCTTCGTTACACACCTGGATGTTCCGTACAAGACAGAGGAATTCTCATTCAATCACATGCAGAGACAGCTCGAAGTAAGGCTTCTTGATGTTATGCATGACAAGCTGGGCGTAGATGTTTCAGACAAGGCCATCAGAAAGGCTGTTAAGGAGCACAACGAAGTCTGCAAGATCATGCAGGAGATCAGCGAGATGCGTAAGGCAGACAACCCTGTGGTCACGGGATATGAATTCCACGTTCTGAACCTCGTGACTTACACATGCCCGAAGTATCTGATCCTGCCTTATCTCAAGGAGACACTGGCAGAGCTCAAGAAGAGAAAACCGGACGAAAAGCTGCCTAGGTGCAGAGTCGGTATCGTAGGATCCGAGATCGACGACCCTGAGTTCACAAAGATGATCGAAGATGCCGGCGCAAGAGTCGTATTCGACAGACACTGCTTCGGATCGATTCCTGGCAGAGAAGTCATCGAACTTACAGACGACGAGGATGCACTTCCGCAGATCGTACGCCACTACATGAACACATCAGAGTGCGCACGTTACATCGCGGACAACAAGGTGCTGCAGAGAAGAGAGACTGCAGACAGACTCGCCAAGGAGTTCAAGGCAGACGGCATCATCTATGAGCAGATGAAATACTGCGACTTCTGGGGATTCGAAAGAGCTCTCGTAAGCCACATCATGTCAGAGGAATACGGCTGGCCGATCCTTTCGATCGACAGACTGTACAACGCTAAGGGATCCGGACAGCTCAGAACAAGATTCCAGGCTTTCGTGGAATCGCTTGAGATCAAGAAGATCCAGAAAGCAAGGAAAGGAGGCAAGTAAGCTATGGTACTGACAACAGAATTGCTCGGCATCAAGAATGCTCTTGCCGAAAGCAGAGAAAAGAAAGTAAAGAAAGACGCAGCTAAGGGAAAGTTCCATTATCCGAATCCTGTATTCTGGCGCACTAAAGACAACATGGACTTCAAGGCGCAGGGAAAGAACCTGATGGAAATCGGAAAGATCTGCGTTGAGATGTTCAAGGAAGCAGACAAAAAAGGCTTCTGCATGAAGCAGGTCGAGAGATGCAGAAACGATCTCGCAAGATGCGCTCTCGAGTTCAAGCAGGCTACAGAGATGAGCCCGGCGGAACTCAAGGAAGTGTTCCTCTACGGAGAGAGGACTCTCGGAAAGCTCTACCGCAAGGGCGACATGGTTCCTGTAAGAAGAGAGTGGAGAGGTGCTGCAGATACTGCATACGACTTCTACAGATGGGGCAAGATGTGGCTTATGCTGCTTATGACATTCAGCAGAGACCTCGTACCGGCGCTCAACTCGACATTCCACTACAGATGGATGATCTCATACATGTGCTGCGTAGGCTTCATGGACAAGAACACATCCGGTCAGAAGGGCAGCGCTCTGAAGATGTCGCACCTGATGACATACGATATCTTCCGCTATGTAGCTGAGAACCTGGTATTCCTCGCCAAGGGCGACAAGAAGAACGGTAACTCCTCAGAGCTCAACAAGAAAGTCGTTCTCTTTGACGAGATGACCATGGGACAGATCATGGCAGGATTCCCGGATCTCCTGGGTATCCCTTACCAGCTGATGCCGGTATTCCTGGTATCCGAGATCGACCAGCTCACATGCGTACCGTATATCGATGCTGTAGAGAGCTTCGGACTCCCTGCTGATACATGCCCGGTACCTTCGTCTGAGTGCGGCGCTCTGGTAGTAGATGCGCTTCCTCACATGGGATCGTGCTTCATTTCCAGCTCGATGCCTTGCGACGGATCGACAATGGCTTCCGAGTACATGAGCAGAAGATTCCCGGATCTGCCGGTCTATCACCTGACATTCCCGGTAAGATACGAAGACGAAGAGACTACACGCTACGCTGTTGATGACATCAAGGGATGCATCAAGTTCGTAGAGGAAGTCACAGGTGCCAAGTGGAGCTGGGATGCTTACTTCAAGCAGATGAAGCGCTTCAACGAGGAGACTGCTTACGAGCTTCAGAAGTGGGAAGTCAACAAGACAGACTATCCGCAGATCATCGGACCGTCATACGAGCTCTTCCGTAAGTGGAACTACGAGATGGACGGCGGCGCAGACCCTAGAGTCATGAAGACTTTCAAGAAGGTCAATGACATCATGATGAGGGCTTATGAGAGACGCGAAGAGGCATGGCGCAACAAGATGCGTTACAGAGGTATCGTATGGTCATGCCCTGCTCACTACTACGCAAACTTTTCCAACTGGCTTGCTAACTGCTGGGGAATCGACATTCTCGTTGAGATGGAGTCCCTGAACTTCACAAAAGTCCTCGAGACAGAGGACAAGGAAGAAGCTCTCATGGACCTCGCAAGACTCTACGAGCGCATGGTAATGAGAAGACATACAAACGGCGGTTACCAGAACGTAGTCGACGAGATGTGGAGACAGGTCGAAGACTGGAGAGCAGAAATCATCATCATGTATCAGAACGTTGCCTGCAAGAACATGGCTACACTCCAGGGTATCCTCGATGACACATGCAGAGACAGAAATCATCACATGATATGGATCGAGCATGACCTGATGGACCCTAGAACGGTATCCAGAAAGACCATGAGAGACAAGGTCAACGAATACATGAGAACAGTCATGAAGGCTGAGCCGGTAGACCCGACACTCTGCGACTTCGACGACGAGCTCGGAATGTAGTGGCTCGTCTTACTGATGATCCCGCGTACGGCTCTCGCCTCGCTGCGGCTATACGCAGCGGTACTAAGCTCTGACTTCGCCTTTAGCTCGTCAATCGCTAAGTGCCGGCTACCGCAGAGCCACGTGCTCACCAGTAAGGCTCGCCTATTTGAGAAAAACATATAGCATACGGAAACTTAATAGTGTAAAATAGTTTACGCAAAACTGCACTTCATTTTTAAGAAGTTTATAAAGGAGAAAAAGAAATGAAATATTATGGCGGCTGTGATGTAGGTTCAACTTATACCAAGGCAGTAATTCTTGACGAGGCTGGTAAGATCGTTGCCGACACCACTATCAAGAGCAAGATCAATTCTGAAGCATCTGCAAGACTGGCTATGGACGAAGTACTCGGCAAGGTTGGTCTCAAGTCCTCCAAGGACCTCGCTTACCTCATCGGTACAGGATACGGACGTAACAAGGTTCCTTTCGCTGATGAGAACATCTCCGAGATTTCCTGCCACGCTATGGGCGTACACGTAACTGATCCGAGCGTAAAGGCTATCATCGATATCGGCGGACAGGACGTTAAGGGTATCGCAGTTGACACAGACGGTACAGTAAAGAACTTCGCTATGAACGATAAGTGCGCTGCAGGAACAGGCAGATTCTACGAAGCTATGGCAAGATCGTTCGAGATGACTCTTCCTGAGTTCTCGAAGCTGTCCCTGACTGCAAAGAACGTTATTCCTATCACTGCACAGTGCACAGTATTCGCTGAGTCCGAAGTAATCACACTCGTTGGTGAGAACAAGCCAATGGATGAGATCGCTGCAGGAATCCAGATGGCTGTTGCTAAGAGATGCTTTGTAATGGCTAAGAAGGCCGGCGCTACAGACTCCATCACACTTACAGGCGGATGCGCAAAGAACGATGGTCTTAAGGACGCTATCGAGCACGTACTCAAGCTCAAGGTCATCAACCTCAAGACAGACCCACAGCTGATGGGAGCACTCGGTGCTGCTGAATTCGCTCGTCAGAAGGGACAGGCTAAGTAATCCAGAAAAGGAGTACTACAATGAAGAACAAAAAGAAATGCCCTGTATGCAGAGCGCTGAAGCTCGTCACAACGATTCTCGGGCTTGCAACAGGAACACTCTTTGTGGTCTATTTCCTCAATCTCGACCAGAAGCTCCTTGCGTGGGCTTATGCGAGAGTAAATGAGATCTTCGACCGTAAGCCGGTTGACATCAAATTCTAACCACAAACTTATGCTGATGCCCCTGTGGAAAACGCAGGGGCATTGCATTAAGGAAAGCGGCAGCTGAAAAAAGCTGCGCGCCGCGGACGCGGCTCAGAGAGAGGGAAACAATGGAACTGTATAATTCAATTATTGAAAAAGTCGATGGGCTGCTTGGAAACTCTCAGCCTAAGCGTTATGAATATAATCCGGCCAGGTGCTGGGAAGATGTCGGCGGAAACCAGCTCGTAATGATGAAGGAATCCGCATATGAGCTTGGCGGTGACAATAAGCCTGCTGTCAATTACGCGTGCGTAACTTCATCTGACGGTTTTGCTGATAAGGATGAGATCCTGGTTTACGGCAGGGATCTGAACCGCATAACCGGCAGCGTATCCTTTGCAAGGATCGTGATCGTTAAGGTCAACATTCTTGACGGTGAAGGCGAAGAGGACACAGAGCCTCTCTTCAGAGCGATCCAGGACATCGACTTCGTGAAGTATCACGTATATCCTAAGGGATATATGATCAGATCCTCATCGGACAGCTACCGTGAACAGGTCAGAGTATCGAAAGAAGCTGTCCGCAAGGGCATCACATTCGAACAGGTCGGAAACTCATACATCAAGCAGTATAAAAAGAATCCGAATATCGTATCAGTCAAGGTTATTTTCGTCACCACTGATGATGCGGATTACGCAGGAATGAGAGCCGACGCAAAGAAGACAAGAGACATCACGATGACTCTGTCGAAGATCCTTGAAGGAATGGCGACAGACTGTCACAGCTGCAGCCTCAGAGAGATCTGCGATGAAGTTGAAGGCCTCAAGGAGCTCCACTTCGGTAAAGAGAAGAAGGAATTCAAGGGCTAGAAACATAAATACTTCAGGGCGCTTCGCGCCCTTTTTTCTTTTTGGTTTCAACATTAAAAGTTATGTAAAATAGTGTTCTTTCTACCCTCTCAGCGTGCATGCGTTTGCAAGTTAATGTAAAATAACTATATATTCCTAAAACCGGAGACATTATACAGACGTGTTTCTCTTACATGCTTAGGGATAATGAGTAAAGGACACCCGATGGCAAAACCTGAGAATAACAAGGAAAAAGATAAGGAACGGGAAAAGGCTGCAAAGAAGCGCCGCAGATTCTGGGACGCGGTGCAGCTTGTATTGGGAGGATGGTTAAGAAACAAGTTCAGCTTCTCCTTCGATAAAAGCTTTGAGCCTGCAGACATAGACGGCCCGGTGCTTGTGGCGATAAACCATGCCTGCGCGTATGACCCCCTCTTTGTGGGAGTTGCTTTCAAAAATAAGCCACTCACCTTTATTGCGAGCGAGCATATACTCAGGGGCAAATGGGGGCCTTTTCTGGAGAAAAACATATCGTTTATCCCGCATCAGAAAGGAGCAAGGAGCAGTCGCACGGCTCTGGTGGCGATGAAGAGGATGAAGAAAGGCGAATCCATTTTCCTTGCAGTTGAGGGTGAACAGACGTGGAATGGCCGGCCGCTTCCGGTGATGCCGTATACCGGCAAGCTGGTAAAGGGCAGCAGTGCCACTCTGGTAACGTACCGGCTGGAGGGAGCATATCTTTCGGCGCCGCGCTGGGCACTGAACACGCGCAAAGGAAAAGTCTATGGGCGGCCGGCCGGAGTATACGGTCCGAAAGTCCTTAAGGAAATGACAGATGAAGAGATCGAGCAGCTGATAGCAAAAGACCTCGGCTTCGACACCTGGGAATGGCAGAAATCACAGACTGAAGGGCCTGTCAGATATAAATGCTCAAAAGGAGGTAACGCAGATGGCCTTGAACGCTCCGTGTTCACCTGTCCTTCCTGCGGATCTTTCGGAACCCTAAAGTCACAGGGTGACAGCATTGGCTGCAGCTGCGGTTTCGTAATTCGCATGACTGATACCGGCTTCTTTGAGAAAGAGGCACCGTTTGAAACGGTCGCAGACTGGGAAGAATCCGACAGAAAGAACCTTGCCGGACGCATGGATGATATGAGGCGCGCGGCCGGTGAAGACGTGGTCTTCACCGACGACGGGGTCGTGCTTCATCGCATCGAAGACGGCCACAGCGATGAAGAGGCCGCGCGCGGTAAACTTGCATTGAGCTTTACAGGTGAAAAGTTTATACTCAGCATCGGTGATTATTCATTCGATCTTGAAAACATATCAAATATGACAATGGTGCTCGCAAACCGTGTCGTTTTCAGCGACGAAACCGGCTACTACGAGTTTTTATCGGATAAAAAGAACAGAACAAATCTGAGAAAATACGTTATTGCAAGGGAATTACTTTTAAAGGGGTAAGAATTGGATTATTCAGCAGCAAATCACGCATTGTGGAATGTTATCATACAGATGGGTTATATATCCGCTGTCTTACTGATCGCAATAAGTCTAAGGCAGACGGTCAAACCTATACGCAAGACTATGCTTCCGGTAGCGGTCCTCGGAGGATTCATCCTCCTGATCGCCAAGGAGATCGGGCTCATCGATCTTGATGAGAATCTGCTCTCTGCCCTCACCTACCACGGTATCGCGCTTGGCTTCATTGCAATGAGCCTGCGAAATCCTGTGCAGAGAGAGGCCGGCGACGAAAGAAAGGTCGGATTCCGCTCAGGCGCTGTAATAGTCAGCACATACATGATACAGGGCGTCACGGGCCTCATCATCACGATCGGTCTTGCGCTCACGGTAATGCCAAACATGTTCAGAGCCGCAGGGCTCCTTCTTCCTATGGGATTCGGACAGGGTCCGGGACAGGCGAACAACATCGGAGCCAGCTACCAGTCCCTTGGCTTTGAAGGCGGGCACAGTTTCGGCCTTTCGATCGCTGCTGCAGGCTACATAGTTGCATGTCTTGTCGGAGTCATCATCCTGAACGTGCTCCGCAAGTCGGGGGAGCTTAAGCTATCTGAAGTGAACAGCATGACTGTTCTTCGTGACGACCACCTCGGAGATGCTGAAAGCGATGATGTAGCAGAGTCTATCGACAAGCTCAGCGTGCAGCTTGCAATGATCGTCATCGTGTATCTTGCAACATATATTGTGACCGCGGGTATCACAGGCGGCATCGCTAAACTCAGTGAAGGCCTTGCCGGCACAGTCAACACCCTGCTCTGGGGCTTCAACTTCATCATCGGCTCAGCGCTTGCCATCCTCCTCAGAGTCATACTTGAGAAGCTGCGCAAGAAAGGCACAATCAGGAGGCGCTATCAGGACAACTACCTGCTCAACCGTCTTTCAGGAGCGTTCTTCGATATCATGATCGTCGCGGGAATCGGCTGTATAGATATAGAAGACATCCGCGGACTCGTGCTGCCGTTCATCCTGCTCGTCATTGCAGGAACGGTTGTCACATGGTTCCATCTGCGCTGGGTATGCAAGGCGGTTTATGGCGATTATTATTACGAGGGACTTATCTCAATGTACGGAATGCTTACCGGAACCATCAGCTCCGGGGTGCTGCTCCTGCGTGAGATCGACCCTCAGCTCGAGACTCCTGCTGCCAATAACCTGGTAGTCGGATCCAGCTTCGGAATCCTGCTCGGAGCCCCTGTGCTTATACTCGTGGGACTTGCCGCAAAGAGCAATGTAATGTGCTTTGTAACACTAGGGCTTGCGATTGCCTATCTGCTGATACTCGACATATTGATCTTCAAGGTCGGCCGCCACGCAAAAGCTAAAGCTGAATAATAAATACAGCCCGCATCTTATCCGGATATCTCCCTCACGGAATTGATTGCGGGTGTTTGCCGAAAGATAGGAAAGCTTAAGGGCTGTGACATAATGACATGCGGTATGTACTGCTGAGTTGTGACGCCGCAACTCAGCCCGGGAGCATATCCGGCGTGCGGGCTGCAGAAAAATATATCGAAACCCCTTGCAATCACTTGTTTTGGGTGATATACTACACAAGCTGTCGCCTTGGGCGGCGGCTGAAACGTTTCAAATTTTTATAGAAAGAGGTACCAACATGAAGGAAGGAATCCATCCTGGTTATAAGGAATGTAAAGTTACTTGCGCATGTGGGAATACATTCATGACTCTCTCCGATAAGGCAGAGATGAGAGTAGACATCTGCTCAGAATGCCACCCATTCTTTACAGGCCAGCAGAAGTTTGCTAACAGAGGCGGCCGCGTAGAGAAGTTCAAGAACAAGTAC